>CAYNMO010000274.1:0-550 GCA_964398155.1 uncultured Actinomycetota bacterium
GCTATGAAAAAAATAATCTATTATTGATGTGGAACCAAGAAACTGTTCGATATTGCTATTCATTTTTAGCAGTTCTACCGTAGGGGTTTCAAAAACCAGCGGAAGGTAAATCGGGTAAGCCATTCCACCGACACGTTCACATAGCATCTGGACAAGTGAATTGTTTTGATATTCAGGAGTTATAAGGTTTGCCCCGCCAAGGGTTGCAAAAATGTTTACCTTACATTTTCTGTCGACCTTTGCATTCTTTACAAAACTGTACAGTGTTTTTCCCCATGACAGCGCAAGATTGAGCCCGTCTTCAAGAACTCTTCCAAGATACTTGGCAGCCAGGGCGCCAACTTCCTGGAGTAAATAATCCTCTTCATAATCTTCAAAATCAGAGTTATAATAAATCATGGCTTCCTTAAGGTTGAATGCTTTTTCAACTTCCCCTTCAAGCTCAAGTATCCTGTTATCAAATTTCTTTATCCTAAATTCTATAATATCCCTATTTTTTGCTTCTTTGAGCAAACGGCATATTTTTGCAGTTGAAAAGTTGAACTTCTTT
>CAYNMO010000274.1:560-3149 GCA_964398155.1 uncultured Actinomycetota bacterium
ATTGATTTAAACCTTGATGGTAAAAAAGTTCCGCTATTTTGGCAACTGTTCTGTCTTCTATCATTTTTCTTACTATTCCTTTCAGGGCACAAAATAAAGATGAAAAATAATTCTTTCAGACCTATAATCTTTATTTCATCTTATTTAAAATTTAAAAAACAAACTATTTAAAATATGTAATATATTTCATCTTATGTATTATTTTACCTTTTTATAAAAAAATTAAAACACCTTAAAAATTCATATTCGTTAGATTTGGTATGTTTGTCAGGTGTTTTTTAATCAAATAAGCTTTCTGTCCTGAAAGCAGTCTGAGTTGTAATTTATAAGAACCCGTAATGGTATAAACCCTATTGTTTTTTCTTCTGCCTTTCTACTGATATATTTATTTTTTGTGAGGATCACCCTCATGCAAAGTGAGGGTTTCGGCCAGTTATTAGCTTTTCTAAAATTGAAGTTTGCATATAATATAGCCACCACTAATTAACTATAACCATCAAGTATAAAATAAGGTTAGCATAAAGCATACTATAACGTTTACTCAGACTCTATTTGTTATTTTAATTTTTTTTTGATAAAAACTCGGATTAGAACATAATGTATCCATTTTATTACAATATACTTAAAATTTTTAATTAATGTTATATATCTACTACAATTTAATAATTTAATTTGCATTAACTTCAGCTTTTATGATAAAATATATATAAATTTAAGTTATATTTTAAATAAAAGGCTCAATTTATGGACTGGTATGGAATGTCAGACAGTGAAATAATCAGGGATATCGGAAGAAGAATAAAACAGTTAAGGCTAAATAAAAATATGTCACAGGAAACGCTCTCCGAAAGAACTGGTCTTCACAGGGTGACATTAAGCAACATAGAAAGAGGGCAAAAAATGTCTCTTTTGACAATTATCCAGATTTTAAGAGGACTCGATGAGCTTCAAAGACTGGACAACATAATACCGGAAGAAAGATTAAGCCCCCTGCAATTGGCTAAACTGCAAAGCCGGCAGAGAAAAAGAGCTTCAAAAAAAACTAAAATTTTAAAGGATAAGGAAACTTAAATGGTAGATATAGCTTTTATTAATATCTGGAAAAAAAAAGTGGGAGCTGTTTCCTGGGATAACGACAGAAAGATTGCCACAATTGAGTTTAGTGAAAATTTTATCAGTGAAAAAATAGATCTATCCCCGATAATAATGCCCCTGATTGAATTGGCAGGAGGAGTAAGGGTTCATTCTTTTGCAAATCTTTCCATGCAGACTTTCAAAGGTTTGCCCGGACTTTTAGCAGACTCCCTTCCTGACAGATATGGAAATAACCTTATTGATGAATGGTTGTCAATCCGCGGTAAATCAAAAGAAGATTTTAGTGTAGTCGAAAGGTTATGTTACATTGGAAAAAGAGGAATGGGAGCTCTTGAATTCGAACCTGCAATACTAGGGTCAGAAGACAAGACTGTAATTATCCAAATCGAAGAGCTTGTTGATATTGCAAGGCAGGTATTAAATAAAAGAAAAAGTATGAATGTGCGTCTGGATAATAACTATAAAAGTGTCGTAAAGGAGATCATAAGGGTGGGTACTTCTGCCGGCGGTGCAAGGGCAAAGGCTGTGATAGCAATAAATGATAAAACAAAAAAAGTGCGTTCCGGGCAGGTTGCGGCGCCAAAGGGATTTGAGCAATGGATACTAAAATTTGATGGCGTTGCAGATGAGCAGTTAGGGAAAACGGATGGTTATGGCCGGGTAGAATACGCCTATCATAAAATGGCTGTAGCTGCAGGTATCAGTATGACCGAATGCAGGCTTCTGGAAGAAAACGAAAGGGCGCATTTTATGACAAAGCGGTTCGATAGAATGGCGGAAAACGAAAAAATACATATGCAGACGCTCTGTGCGACAGCCCATTTTGATTATAATGAACCGGATTCATATTCTTATGAGCAATTGTTCCAGGTCATGCGTAAAATTAAACTGCCCTATAAGGATGCGGCCCAGATGTTTGCCAGGGTCGTATTTAATGTCATTGCATGTAATCATGATGACCATACAAAAAACATCTCATTTTTATTAAGACAAAACCAGCAATGGAGATTATCTCCAGCTTATGATGTCATATATAGCTATAATCCACAGGGAATATGGACCAAAAGGCACCAGATGTCAGTAAATGGAAAAAGAGAAAACATAGATTATAAAGATTTACTGGCTATTGCAAATGAGAATAATATTAAAGCCCCAAAGGAAATAATCGACCGGGTGTTGGAAGCGGTCAGCAACTGGAAAAAATATGCAAAAGATGCCAGCGTTCAAAGAGAAAGAATAAAAGAAATAGACAAAAACTTAAAATTGAAAATAAAATAAAATCAGCCTGATATTTTATCCATAAGTATTATATCATTGCTGCCATTAGTCACGGCAATATTACCTTCAATAATCAAAGTATTATTATCAACAATACTTGCTCAGCGGAAGTTTTTTAAAACCGAAACAGGTCCCTCTTAAAAAGGTCGGCAGAATTTTTTCATCAGTCATATCTCTGGTCGGGCCTGTCCCGGCCGGCATAGTCTGACCAACCCT
>CAYNMO010000275.1:0-1116 GCA_964398155.1 uncultured Actinomycetota bacterium
CAGTTGGTCTTAATTTAGTTAAGTGCGTGTCCAGCTTGTGGGGTTCATATCATTTGCTTACTGCTTTAGGGGTTCCTATCATAGTTCTAAGCCAAAAAATTTTAAAAAATAAGATCCTGTTTTTAAACTGTTTTTAAATTTTTTAAATAAATATTAATTAAAAGAGGGAGGGAATATGTCTGCTGTCGGTATTATTTCAATTGTTCGTTATGTTATAAGCTCTATCGGGTTCTTTTTCGGTTTTTATTTTTTAAGCAGCAACTTATCCCTGGCAATAGAAATTGTTTCTCTGACTACAGTCGGAGTAGTGGGGCTGGTTAGTTTTATCAGCCATGTTATTTTTCATAAAGCAGATGCCAAAAGAATTAATTTTGAAAATCAAAACCCAGGCTTTCAATTTGAAGTTGGCTTTGCAAATCTGGCTCTTGGCCTGGTGGCAATTATCTCTTATTTTGCCAAATGGGGAATTATAGCAAATTCTGTTCTTATTCTGACCTTTGCAGTTTATCTTTTCCAGGCAGCCATACTGCATACATGGAAATCTTTTTCCGGCAAGGAAAAAAATATAGGGCATTTTTTCAAAAGGGGTTTTGTAACATTTGTTTTTAGCGGAATGATGCTGTTCTTTGCTATAACAGCAATATTCTCAGGAAAATTATAAACTGATTTAAATAGACTGCGACCAGACTGTTGCCTGAATCATTATTACAGTCGACAGCCTGGCATAAGATTTTTTAGATTCAGAGTTGGCTGCATAATTCAACCATTTCGTATTACACAGAGAAAAACTCATCCTTCTTCCGTTAAGTTCCATAGAGGCTTTATCTTCCTGCTGTTAAAATAATTTTAAAAAAAAGAGCCATCGAGTCATCAATAATTCTTAATGACCCTTTGACTCAACACTTTAGCCCCAGTTACAATTATGCTAAAAACGTGCTCAAAAGAGAAGCGTCCCCTATTTCTTCTCTTTCCATTCTTTGCCCAGGACTTTTTCAACAAGCACTCTTGCAATTGCCGGGTCAAATTGGAATCCTGAATATTTTATTATTTCTGATGCTGCCTCATCTTCGCTGAGAATATTCTGGTATTCTCTTCCCGTTGTCATAGCTTCATAAG
>CAYNMO010000275.1:1126-3137 GCA_964398155.1 uncultured Actinomycetota bacterium
TTTAATACCTTTAGGATATCCCTGGCCGTCCCATCTTTCATGATGGGCCAGTACAAAATTGGCTATTTCCGAAAATTCATTGGCTGAGCTTAATATTCTATACCCTATTTCAGGATGTCTCTTAATTTCACCCCAGTCATTATCCTGTAATTTTCCTTTTTTATTTAGAACATTATCTTCGACATTGATTTTACCTATATCATGCATTAAGCCAGCCGTCCTCATTTGAATTAATTTGTCTTCTTGAAAATCCATATTTTTTGCAATTGATTCACATAACTCACCCACTCTTTTTGAATGTGTCATCTCTGTACTGTTTTTTTCAAACAGTGAATTTATAATCAAATCGATGTTCTTACTCCTCATGCTGGCACTTTCAGAAAGCTTTTGACGATACATATCATCTTCTGCTTCCTTAAATACTTCGTCCATGCTTTGTGATTTATTCTGCTTTACAGCACATCCCATGGATGCAGACAAAATAATATTATCAATTTTTTCTTTTTTAATAACGTCATTTATCCGCGCGATAAGCTTGTTTGCGGCAATTAAATCGGTTTTTGGTAGTAAAATAATAAATTCATCTCCGCCAATTTTGGTGATAATCTCATCATTTCGGCACACCATTTTCATTATACTGGATATCTTTTTAAGAAGCTGATCTCCAGCTTTATGGCCGAAAGCATCATTTATTAATTTTAATCCGTTAACGTCCAGCATTATAAGAGCTATTGGGAGATTTCTCTCAGTGTCCAGTCTCCTTAACTCTTCATCATAAAATCTGCGGTTATACAATCCTGTCAGAGGATCATGATAGCCAAGGTACTCAATTTTGGTCTGCTTTTCTCTCTTCTCACTGCAATCTCTAAATGCAACTACAACACCGAACATCTTTTCTTTTTCATCGCTTATGAGCGCGGCACTAACTTCGATTGATGTTTCAGTGCCATCTTTAGAGACTAAAATCATATGGTCCTCAGGGATAATAATTTTCCCGGTCTCAAATACTTCCCTTACCAGACTATAGCATTTTTCACCATTATCCCCTTTGATAATATTAAAGACCTCTTCAAAAGGTTTGCCAATTGCTTCCTCCTGATACCATCCGGTCAGGCTTTCCGCAACATTGTTTATTGTTACAATATTTTCGAATTGATCTGTAGAAATGAAGCCATGTCCCACAGAAAATAACGTAATCCTTAAGATTTCTGAGTTCTCTTCCAGAGCAGTATTGCTATTTTCCAGCTCTGCAGTTCTTTCCCGCACTTTTGTCTCCAGACCATTGACAAGCGTGCTGATAGTGTCTGCCATTTTGTTAAATGAGTCCGATATTTCACCAATTTCATCATTTCTTATAATCTTTGCCCTCTGTGCCAAATCACCCAGAGCAAGTTTTTCCGCAGCGGCTTTTAAGTTATTTATTGGTTTGAGAAATTTGCCTATAAGCTTTAAGTAAACAAATAATGAAAGTATCATCGACAATAGCGTAAGATAGAGTATTAATTTCATACTATCGTAAATCGCCGATATAAATATTTTTTCGGGTATGGCAGTAATGGCTAACCATTCCAGGCCATCTTTACTGTATCTGGCAATATCAGTATAAAAGCGACCGGAATCACTTGAAATTTTATAGTTTTCATTTTCGCTGCCTCTGTATCTGTTAAAGGCTTCAAACAGTACCTGATTGCCAATTCCGGCAAGGGTGGCTCTTTTAATGCTTTTATCGGCCATTAACTCGAAATTGTTAATACCCAGAGAGTTTGCAACCAATTCTCCCGTATTTTTATCAACAATTACAGCTAAAGCACTTGACTCTTCTGTGCTTTCTTTTAAAAAGCTGTCAATTCTTGATAATGTTATGTGAGATCCCATGACACCCTGAAGCTCCCCCTTTTCATTATAAATTGGGGTAGCGGCTGATACTGTAAGATCATCCATAACAAAATGCTTATATATTGCTGAAAATATCGGTTTTCCTGCTTTTTTTGCAGCTTTATACCATTCCCTT
>CAYNMO010000276.1:0-3136 GCA_964398155.1 uncultured Actinomycetota bacterium
AGCCGCCTTTTTGGCTGCCAAGCATATAAGAGTTCAAAAAACAATTGGGGTCCTGCTCAAGCACCATTTTGTTTAATTTTGCAACCTGGTGGTGGTTGCAAATCACATTTATTACCTTCACAGGGCCATCGCGGCCGATGCCGTCATAGCATGTCGCTCCAAACCCCTCCTGCCTCAGCATATTCTCAATATTATCGCCCTTTTCTTTTGAAATAATATTTACGCTTATCATATCCTTGTTAAGTTTCTCTGATATAAACATTCCTATAATGGTCCCGGCTGCAAATCCGGCGCCATAAGCAAGAACACCATATATATTGCCGTCCAGGTTTTTGATTACTCTTGAAATTACAAAAATAAATATGGTCACTTCTACAAAGCCCACAAGCGCCGCAAAGACCTTTTTGTGCCTTACAATAAAATTTATCCTTATTGTTCCGAGGGAAACATCAGCTATCCTTCCAAAAAATACTGCAAGGGACCAGAGTAGTATCTGCATAAATAACCGCCTTTGCTAATAGGTATAATTTTTTTATTGAAAACTATTTATGGTAGTTTATTCTTGCTGAATAATTGTCTTAAATTTAAAATTTCAAAATAATCCATCATCCTTAAAACGAGAAATTTAAAAAGAAAAAAATAAATTATTATCCTACCTGATTTCAAAGACGGCTGAGCCGCTCTTCTTCAGTTTCCACGTTTCTGCAGTCATCTACCGGCATATTAGCGCCGTTAATAAATAGCGTTTTTAATTTGCCGCATGCACCGCTTGCACCTGCAAGCTGAGGAGCGTCAAGGATTCCTGAGCGTACCGCAGCACCGATTATCTCAGGTTCTGTCAGAGGATCCTCAAACCTGCTGTCCGTATCCAGTGACTTAATTTTTCTAATGATCTGCATTGCATCGCTGGCCAGTTCCTTTTTTCTGCCCAGGACAGTGCTGTCTGCTTTCATGTCAGGGCAGCCGTTTAGATAATTCTCTATAGCTTTCAGAACAATATCAGAACTCTGGATTATGTCATCCGGTTTGGCGGCATAAACTGATTCACAATATGCAACCACATGTACGATAGACGGCTCTATCTGCATCTGCAGAAGAGTTGATGAGCCCAGCTGGCCCTTGCCCTTGTTTAAATTGGCAGGCATGCTGAATAGTCCGGTCCTTGCTTCCCTGATGCTATAAAAACCATCATCGTGCAGTGATTCTATAAGTTCGATCTTTGCAAGCATTTTGGCAAGATCCATTGTAAAAGAAGTCTCGCGCGGAGTGTTGAACATATACTGGGACACATAAGTCTTAACACCCATTTTCTTTGCATTGTATGCGGCAAGAAAGGCAGTTGCCACAGCTATGGCATCAGAAGCATATCTAAGGCTCCACTGGTGGGATTCATTGACTTCCACCGGAATCCCTTTTTGAGCATGCCACTTCATCACCTGCTGATTTTCCTTTATTGCGTTTTCAAGCTTTCTTTCACTTCTTGCGTCTATCTCGCTATACCAGCATAATGGCACAGCGCACCAGGCATTGTTAATTGTATCTGCAAGTATTTCAGCCAGTTTCAGGATATCATTAGTTCCGCTGTAGCACCTCATTATGGGATAATTGCCGCAACGCGATGCCTTGTAAAGCTTTCTAAAATCTACTGCGCTTCTTACTGGTACTCCGCCTGCCCCATCCTGCAGCCGGTTCATTTTTCCCGGATTAAAAAAGAACTCCTGCGCATTCTGGTCGGGCCCGATGGAAACTACATCAATGAGCCCGCTTTGCGCTATTTTTTTTATTCCCTTGACCGTCTCCCCGAGAGTGGGCCTGCCAAAATGATGCCTAAGAATCGGCCAGGGCTTTTTAAAACCAATTCTCTCTGTGAGAGTCTGCGGCGGGATTTTATTTCCTGATAAATGAAGTTTTTTTCCGGTAAGATAATTTTCGACATCCTCCGGGGGCTCACCGCCTGTAAAAACCCTGTCAAATGCTTTGAGGAGTCCTGCCGCCATAAGGACATCTGCAACAGGTTTTGTTGTTCCGAGAATAAATGTTTTATTTCCAAAGACTTTGATGATGAGATTATCCAGGTCAGCAAACAGCCCTTCAGCGCTCTCCGGGGAAAGCCTGTAGCTTAATGCGATTATTTCCGGTTCCTGCTCTTCAATCTGTTCTTTCAGCTGCGCAATATCAACTGCCTGTCCTGAAAACTTTGTCTCAAAACCTAAGGACCTGGCAATATTTAAAAAACTCATTATGCCTGCCACGTGTACACAGCTTCCTATTGCAGCTCCCAGTATTTTTTTCAAACTATCAGCCTCCTGATAAATAGGATAAACAAAATATTATGTCTTTTAAGGAAGTCTTTTTGGTATGCCGTCTATAAATACATTCCTGATCTCATCCAGGGTTAGATTTTCCATTCTCAGCCTCACCAGGTTCCTGCCTGTTTTCCTGAAATCTATTTTAAAAATGACGTTTGCAAGGTCAATAAGCGCATCGGTTGCTGTCGTCTTAACGCCAAAAACTCGGCCAAATTCTGCTATAGGCACAAGGCTCATGGGAACATCCTCAGTAATGTAGCGGACATTTGTCATTCTTGGGGCCATTATACCGACATACCCCGGATTTGAATGTATTGCATCAAAGAGGTTGCCCTCCACCACATTGTAGGCCATTGTAAGCCACTCTATAGCCGTCAGTACATTTTTGCACCGCAGTATATGGGCGACTTCAACCCTTTCCTTGTCCACTTCCTCAAGCACCCTTGCAACAGACTGGGTAACACCTTCTATGTAGAACTGGAAATTTCCCATTGTGGACTCTATCCTGCTTGCATTAAGTATGGTAATTGCCGGATGGAAAACAGCGCCGATATTATTAAAGCTCGTCTCTATTACGCTTGTTCCGGAGATAAATTCAGGGAAGGCCTCATTTATTTTATCGAGGGCCTCATCAGTTTTTATGGCAGGAATAGCCGCAACCGGGATGGCCTGCTTTATCCTGAATATCTTTACGGATGCTGGCCCCATACCCCTGCTGGCATATATAAATGTCTGGGCCTCTGAAACTATAGTATCACTGTTGTTGCCTCTCTCCCGCAGGATATTTATAAACTCAAGCGCTCCGCATGTACGGCCGGGATTTAGAA
>CAYNMO010000277.1:0-3130 GCA_964398155.1 uncultured Actinomycetota bacterium
AGTAGTAAATAGGGGAAATAATAAAAAAGAAATCAAAAATACTGCAAAAACTGCCATTATTTTACTGATTTTTACTGATTGCACTACCATTTTTTTCATTGGTACCTTTCTGTCAAGTTTGTTAAATTTCTCTAATTTTTAATACAAAAATATTGTATTTTTATCTATTTTTGCTAATTCTAATAACTACTTTAAAAATTATATAATACTGAACCTGAAAGAAACCTGAAAGCAAACCATTTTTAGGACATTTTTTTTATTTTTTTAAAAATATTTCAAGGGGATGAATTTAGCGGAGGAATTATTTATCGAAAAAAGAATTAGGGACGCTTCTCTTTTAAGCACGTTTTTAGCATAATTTTAAATTAACGGGTTTATTACGGTTATGGCTCTTGCCAATATTAATATTTTATTGTATATTTGCACAATTACATATTTATGATATTATTAATTAATGCCAAGATTACCAAGACAATTACTTTCTCATAGCTGCTATCACGTTATTGCTCGCGGCAATAACAGGCATGCCATTTTTAAAACTCATGATGATTATTTATACTATCTTCAATTAATAGAAAGATTTAAATCGCAACATCCATTTGACCTTTTTCATTATTGCCTAATGCCTAATCATGTTCATATGCTGGTAAGAACAAATAAGAACGGTGATTTTTCAACATTCATGAAAAAGCTTAATCTCTCATATTTTCATCATTATAATAGCAGTCATGGCTGGGTGGGTTATTTCTGGCAGAATCGTTTTAAAAGCCAGCCTGTTGGAAAAGATGAATATTTTGTGCAATGTGGTAAATATATTGAGCTTAATCCGGTAAGAGCCGGGATATCAGACAGTCCGGAAAAATATATTTACTCAAGTTTTAGGCATTATAGTTATGGGGAGCAGAATAATTTAATTACGGATGATTTTATTTATGAAGAAATGGGAGCTACTCAGAGTGAAAAACAAGATACTTACCGCAAACTTGTAATTGATGAGATTATTTCAAACAGCTATTTGAAAAATGTCTGGGGTACAGCCAGACAGGGGTATCAGGAGACAAGGAAAAGGAAATATAATACGAAAAAACTAAGTAATATTTTGCCCGTAACAAAAAATAGCTAAAACCGTGCTCAAAAGAGAAGCGTCCCCTTTTGGTATTTTTGGTATAAATTAAATTTGACAAAACAGAATAGGGATAGTATGTTGTAAAATTACTTGTTAATTCAAATTATAATGGAAATATAAGGTTATTTTACAATGAATAAAGCAGGCTATTTTGAACTTTCAAAAGACGCGGTCTATTTGTTATCCAGAGCGGAATTTGAAAAACAGAAAGTTATCACAACAGAATATGCAGTTAAGGTACTGGGAAACTACCGAAAAGCAACCAGCATGCTGGATAATCTGTCCAAAAGAAACCGACTTATTCAGTTAGGAAGGGGACAATATTTAGTTGTGCCATTAAAGGCTCCAAATCAGCTCTGGATGCCAAACGAATATGTTGTAGCGTCACTATGGATGAATAAAATCCCTTATTATATTGGATATACTTCAATGTTTAGCTATTGGGGATTTACAGACCAGATTCCACAATCTGTAACTGTTATTAACGCAATAAAAGAAGGTAAGAGAAATATTAAAAATATAAAGTTCATTGCAATAAAAATATCTCCCGAAAAAATATACGGGATTAAAAAAGTTAGAATAGACGAAGAAGACATATCCATAAGCGATAAAGAGCGAACTCTGGTAGACTTTATATCCAAACCTATGGGCAGCTGGGAAAATGTTCAAGCCGTTATCAATACACAAATAAGCAGCTTGGATATTCAAAAATTTATTGGCTATTTAATAAAATACCCGACGGCAGCTGTCCGAAAGAGAGGTGGGCTTATGCTTGAAAAGGCTGGTGTTTCTCAGACAGATTTGATTAAACTGAAAAAATCTATCGGTCTAAAAAATACATATACAAATTTTAACCCTTTTATCGGGTCACGGAAAGGAAAAGTAAATCAGGAATGGAAGTTAATTATAAATGGATAAGAGCAAACTAAAAGATATTATTAGTTATGTTGCCGATAAGCAGGGATTCCGTCCTTCTATCATAGAAAAGGACTATCATTTGACCAGAATACTAAACGCAGTCAATCAGCATTTAAGCCGGGATATCATTTTTAAAGGCGGAACATTACTGAATAAGGCTTATTTAAATTATCACAGATTAAGCGAGGATTTGGATTTTTCATATGGCAATAACGTTGATATTTCTACGCGTGGTAAAAGGTCAAAAGCTATTGATTTAATAAGGAGCAAGATACCATCTTTCATGTCTCTTTTGGGGTTTATGAGCAATAATCCTGAAGGAAAGGGGTTCAATAATTCTACACAATATCTTTTTAATCTTCAATATGAGTCTATTATTATGAATCGAAAAGAAATAATAAAATTTGAAATATCGTTGAGCCAGCCTTCTTTTTTACCTCCCGAAATCGTAAAAGTAAAGCATTTTTATCAAGATCCTTTTAGCGGAGAGGATTTATTTCCACAGGGAAATATTTTAGGCTTGTCTTTGGAAGAATGTGCAGCAGAAAAACTTAAAGCTGCTATATCTCGCTTGACACCAGCAATTAGAGATTATTATGATTTGGGACACTTTATTAAAATAGGATTTGATTTTTCCAGACTGGATTTACTGAAATTGACTAACAAGAAATTAGAGCTTGATAAATATAAAGGAGATTACTCATATAATTTGGGTTTATCTGATCAGGCAGTCAAAGAATTAAAAAGGATTAGCCTTAGTGACCTTATCCCAATGATAAGAATAGATGAGAAATTTGATCTGGATGAAGTGCTAAAGTATTTTAATACCTTATTCAAGGGACTCAGCCAATAAAAAATCTTCTGTATTTTCTCTCATAGACGATTTGGTAATACCGATTTAAGTGAAAGCAGGGTAAAACACAAAATCATGTAGTTTGTCTGTTTCCAGGGAAAAAGTATTTGCATAGTGAATTCTTCACTTTTGCAAATAGGCCATTGCAGGTGGCAAGGAGAGGTAAATATAATATGAAAAAATTAGGTAAGATTTTGCCCACAATAGAAAATAGCTAAAACCGTGCTCAAAAG
>CAYNMO010000278.1:0-3116 GCA_964398155.1 uncultured Actinomycetota bacterium
AAGAAGAAAAAACCGGTTATATTTTTAGAGTTATGGAACATTATGAGAGAATGATCAAAAATGCAAAAATTATTGCAATGGATATTCCATATAGTGCAACCCAACTTAAGGATTATACAATTGAATTATTAAAAAAAGAAGATTTTCAGGAAGATACATATATAAGACCTCTTGCTTATTACGCATCTGAAAATATTCTGGAGAAACTGAATAGCACTAATTATGGTTTCTTTATATATTCATTTCCGATGCATTCCATTCTTGATGATGAGAAAGGTCTTAATGTATGCGTATCTTCGTGGACAAGGTTGAATGATAACATGACAGCTCCAAGGGGAAAAATTGCTGGTGCATACGTAAACATTTCCCTTGTTAATTATGAAGCAAAACAAAATGGCTATGATGATGGAATAATACTATCGCAAAATGGGCATGTATCTGAAGGAGGTGGCCAGAACCTGGCTATTATAAGGGGTAATAAGCTAATTTCACCCCCAGTATATGATGATATCCTTGAGGGCATTACCTTGGATTCCTTAGAAGTATTAATAAGCGAAAATGATCTGGGTCTAAAAGTGGAAAGAAGATCAATAGATAGAACAGAACTATATATTTGTGATGAAGCTTTGTATTGTGGAACTGGGGCCCAGGTTACGCCCATAGTTTCAATAGATAAAAGAAAAGTTGGAGACGGTAAAGTCGGAAAATATACTCGAGCTCTTCAAAGAGTATTTTTTGATGTAGTCAGAGGTAAAAATAAAAAATACAAACACTGGTGCACTGCTGTTAAATAGTTTTTAAATAATATCAAAATTCTAAAATAGAAAGAGGCAAGTAAAATGAATTCTAAAGAAAGGGTTTTAAGAACAATAAAACATGAATTACCTGACAGGGTTCCACTGGATGGTTGGTTTCTGGAAAGTGTGATTGATAAACTTAAAGAGCATTTGGAAGTTAATACACTTGAAGAGGTTTTAAAAAAATTATCGATAGATTTCAGAACAACTTGCATGGAACCGGATGAAAGCATAAAAAAAGATTTCTCATACTTTAAAAAAATGGGTTTATCCATTCCAATTGATGATTATTACGTAAAGAGAGTAAGTGATCATGAATTTGAGGATGAGTGGGGAGTAAAAATAGCCATAAGTGGTGATAAAGATTTGGACTGGAAGTATTCTCATCATCCCCTGAATATTGATGGTAAATTAACTTTTGATAATCTTAAAATACCAGATATAAACAAGGGGAAAAGATTTGAAAAAGTCAAAGAAGATATCAAAAAATATGGAAGTGATTATCCAGTTGCAGCTGGGGTTAGCACATTATTTCGCAAGTCATGGATACTATGCGGTTTTACAAGATTTTTAGAAGCTTTATATACTGACAGAATTTTTATAGAACAACTACTTGATAAACTGGAAGAATTCTATATGAAATTGGTTAAAACCTATATTGAATTGGGCATAGATATAATTGAATTTGGCGGAGATCTTGGTACAGAGCAGTCCTTAATGATATCACCGCAATTATGGAGAGAAATTTTTAAACCCAGGCTTAAAAGAATTATACAAGCTAATAAGAAAGAAGGCGTTTATTTCTATTTGCACACTGATGGCAATATATTGTCAATAATTCCTGACCTTATAGAAATAGGTTTTGATATTTTAAACCCCATTCAGCCAGAATGCATGGATCCAAAAATGATTAAAGAAAAATTCGGAAAATCTTTGACTTTGCATGGTACGATGTCTTTGCAAAAAACCTTCGCTTTGGGTAGTAAAAAAGATTTGGAAAATGAGATTCTTGATAGGATTAAAAATTGTGGCCAAAACGGCGGATTGATATTATCGCCCTCGAATGCTTTTACAATTGATATACCAGTTGAAAATATAATCTTTTTTTATAACTTTGTGAATAAACATAAATTATGATGTTTTATTATCAAAAAAAATTTTATAATACCCACTTAAGTGATTTTCTATTATTTTAGGAGGATTATATTGGTAAAATATGACTTGATTACAAAAAGAAATCTTTATGAAGTAATAGCTACAAAACTTGAAAAAATGGTGCTGGATCAAACTTTGAAAGTTGGCGATAAACTGCCTCCTGAAAAAATTCTGGCTGAGAATTTTGGTGTAAGTCGCAACATTCTTAGAGAAGCTTTAAAAACTTTGAAAGAAAGAGGATTAGTCGAGGTTCGAACTGGTGATGGAGTGTATATTGCAAAACCCGGGACAGATATAATAAAAGATATAGTTAACAGACTAATAGTATTAGACATGGTAAGCATTAAAGATCTTTTCGAGTTCAGGCTTGCAATTGAAGTAAAATCCTGTGGTCTCGCTGCTGAAAAAGCAGATAACGAAGAGATACAACATTTAGAAGAAATAATCAATGAGATGAAAAATAATGTAAATAACCAAACACTTTGGGCTAAAGAAGAATTAGAGTTCCATATGTCAATTGCCAAAGCATCAAAAAACACCCTTTTTTATGCTTTTATAAATCCAGTTTTTAATCTACTATTTGAACTTTTTCTAAAAGGCAGACAGGACACACAAGCAAATACCGTAGGCCTAGAAGGTCACATCGCTATTATTGAAAACATAAAAAAACACAATAAAAAGCTTGCTGAAGAAGCAATGCGTAAGCATCTGCAACATTCAATGGAATTAGTGCCTGAAGATTTAAATTCCAGCCTATTGTAATCATGCTTTATCGATGTAAAATATTTTTAATAATATTATACAAGTTGGAATGGTTACAATGATCTTGTAAGATCTACGCAGAGTTAAATTATTCACCATTTAAGGCTAGAGGTGGATGATTTTTTTATAAAATAGATTTTGCTTATCTGGACAAGATTACAGATCTGAATTTTATAATCGAGTTTGTAGATAATAAAAATATTAAAAATTTTAATAGTTTGAATTTACCTTAACTTTCAAACATTATTAATTTTTTTAAATAAAGGTTTTTAAAAATTATAGTAAACATTTATCTTATTGGAAGTGACAAGTCTTGAAAATCAATATATTCCTTGAGGAGGTTGTCCAATGCTAAAGAAAATAGAATGTTTTATCCAGCCTTTCAAGCTTGATGAAGTAAAA
>CAYNMO010000279.1:0-3104 GCA_964398155.1 uncultured Actinomycetota bacterium
CGGGTCGGTCCTGTCGACTAAAGTCTTGCAGATATCATCCGGCAATTGGACAGTGTAGCCTTCGGCCAATTGCAGAACGGGCCCCAGGCCTTTTATAAGGTTTAACCTGATCATTGTAACAGGCATTGACCCCCTGGTCAGGAAGTTGGCAGAAAAACCGCCTCCCCTGAAGTATTCAACTGATGCCGGCCTGAACTGGGAGTTTTTAAGGCATTTCTTTGCTTCCTCTTCAGTTATATCCCAATAAGGTTTCAGCGCAGGTTTGCCGCCAATCTCCTGATCTCCGGTGCCATCAAGAGCGGCTGAGCCTGAATTGCTCAAGTGTATTATTCCGCTTGATGCATGTCCGTCCAGTTTGTAACCTGTGACCCTTTTTACTGCATCCGGGCTCCAGAAAGTCCTGACATCTGTAAAAACCTGGGCCGTATCAGATATAAGATGGCCAAAAAGCATGGAAACTGCATTCTGGGCATCATTTTCTGTTGACATGACCAGTGATTCCCTTATCCCGTTCCAGTCAAAGGAGCTGTTAAGCATTGTTTCAAGAAAGTCACCGTTTGGAAAATGGTCCGTCCAATGTCTTTGGCCCTGGAAACCGGCAGCAATGGCATTATGTCCCAAAGCTTCTTCTCCATAACCATAACCATCAAGCTCGGGATTCCCTATCATCAGATCACGTGCAATCATGGTCATTTTGACAACAAATTCCCAGTCTTTGTCTTTCTGCTGCCTGGTTCTTTGAATTTTGGCAGGATTATTGTCTAGTCCTTCCCTGCAGTTCTTTTTTACCCAGTCAAGCGCCCTGGTATATTCTTTTTTGTCATATATTTCTTCATCTATTCTTCTGACAAATTCGCACATATCGACATATTCGCATCTCATCCCAAGATAGTCTTCAAAAAAAGAGGGATCTACAATTGAGCCGGCTATGCCCATTGAAACACTTCCGAGGGATAAATAGGATTTACCCTTCATTGTTGCAACGCTTAGGCCCGCCTTGGCAAACTGCAGTAATTTCTCTTTTACATCTTCCGGAATGCTGGTGTCGCCTGCGTCCTGCACATCTTTTCCGTATATTCCAAATGCAGGAAGTCCTTTCTGGGAATAAGCAGCCAGAACTGCTGCCAGATATACTGCGCCCGGACGCTCGGTACCGTTAAAGCCCCATACTGCTTTTGGGGTGTAAGGATTCATGTCCATGGTTTCAGCGCCATAGCACCATGACGGAGTGACTGTTATGGACAGGCCGACTCCTTCTCTTTCAAACTTTTCCCCTGTCATTGCGGCTTCTGCAACGCCGTCTATCGTGGTGTCTGCAATTTCACAATCCACACCCGTTCCGTTGGAATGTTTGAGGTTTTTGGATAAAAAATCTGCAGCGGACCTTGCCATGCTCATGGTCTGATCCTCAAGGGCCTCTCTTACCCCTTGTCTTCTTCCGTCAATAGTAGGCCTGATGCCAATCTTTGGAAGTCTTCCCTTTAACCTGTTTGGCTTGTCGATCCTGTCAATTCCCACTTAGAAACCGCCTTTCCCTTAAATATAAATTTTAGTATTTTTCAAATACGACTTTTAATATTTTTTCTCACTATAGCTTTTGCTATTACTTCCAAATGCAGCTTTTAATATTTTTTCTATCTAAAGCTTTTACCATTTTTTCCAAATGAAACTCTTACAGTTTTTCTAAATACAGCTTTTGCTATTATTTCTAAATTCAACTTTTAATATTGACCGTAATCATATGCAGCTTTAAACATTGCAATAACATTTTCAGGAGGAACATTTGCCAGAATATTGTGTATCTGGTTAAATACAAGTCCCCCTCCTTTTCCCAGTACTTTTATTCTTTCCTGCACATCTTTTCTTACATCCTCCGGGGAACCGCCTGTAAGAACGTCTCTTGTATTGCAGCAGCCTCCCCAGAAAACAATGTTTTTTCCAAATTCCTTCTTTAATTTCTCAGGCTCCATACCTCTCGAGGTTGTCTGGACAGGGTTTAAGGCATCGAGGCCGGCGTCGATTAAATCCGGCAGCAATTCATAAATCGAACCGCAGGAATGCAGGAAAACTTTGCATTTGCTTTTTTCGTGTACGAAATCCCACATCTTCTTATGCCTGGTTTTAAATACTTCCCTGTAAATTCCAGGTGACATAAATGGCCCGTCCTGTCCCCCAAGATCATCGCCAAACTGAAGAAAATCAATATATTTTCCTACTCCGGCTATGATTCTGTCAAGCTTCCGCAGATTTCTTTCAACCAGCCTGTCCAGTAATTTCATGGTTTTGCTTTTATCTGTATACATATCCATCATAAAATTTTCCATGCCACGCAGGAAAGTGCCTGTTTCAAATAAATTGCAACCAACAGACAGCACTATTGAATAATCTGTATTTTCATAAAGGTTTTTTATCCCCGTTATAAATTCCCGGTATTGCTGCTCATCAAAAATATCCAGATGCCAGGGTGGTGAGGGAGTTGCCCAGATATGTTTGTCCAGATCTTTATCCTTAAAGTCATCCGGAATACTTTCCAGGTCCCTGTATCCCCAGTAACACTGGTCAACATATAGGGATGACTTTGGTTTCCTGCCCAACCTTGTTCCGTCCGCTGACAAAACGTAAACTGTGCCGTCCTCACCGATTTCTATTTTTAAAAATTTTGGGATAAGGCATTTTGAACCATCATTTAGCTCCCATTGTCTCCACTCATCGTTATCCTTCAAAAAAGCCTGGCCGGCGTCTATGGTGTCTACATGGAACAGCTCCATTGTTTCCCTGTCCGGATAAGCCAGCTGCTGAATAAAATCATACATTCTCGGGAGCTTTTCTTTGTCTTTGTTTAATTTTTTCCATAAATTATTACAGGCTATGGCAGCTATTCCGGATGATCGCATGCTCCCAAGATCAATTGGGACCCTGTCAGGAGTTTCATGGTTTATGGCCATTCTGACTCTCTCTCTGGAATTCATAACTTGCCTTTCTTTTATTTACTGATTATATATGCCGTATTCCTGCAATGTTTCCCACCATGCCATGAGGTTCTGCACTGGCACTGATCTCTGTATAATATGTATCGGGGCAAAAATAAAACCCCCGCCAGGTGC
>CAYNMO010000280.1:0-3061 GCA_964398155.1 uncultured Actinomycetota bacterium
ATGAACCCTTAAAATATCTGCTCCATTAGCAACACACAGAGCTGCAGCTGAAAGGCTTCCCTCCAGCCTGTCTTCTGGTGAAAGATTTAAAAGAATGCCTGTAAAAGATTTTCTGGAAGCACCTGCAAGAATAGGATACCCAAGTGATTTAAAATCTGATAATTTCTTTATTATTTTAAAATTATGCTCAGGCTTTTTCCCAAAGCCAAGGCCCGGATCAATAATTATATTTTCCTTCTTTACCCCTGCGATGACTGCAGCCTCTGTCTGAGTTTTGAGAAAATCATATATCTCACCAATAACGTCATCGTATACAGGGTTATTCTGCATATTTTGGGGAGTTCCCCTCATGTGCATTAGAACAAGACCTGCCCCGGATTGAGCAGCAATTTTTTTCATTTTTTCATCCCAGACAAGACCGCTGATATCATTGATAATATCCGCTCCTTCTTCAATGGCTCTCTCTGCCACTTCGCTTCTGCATGTATCAATAGATACTAAAATATCATGATTATTTTTAATATAGTTTACCAGCGGGATAGTTCTTTCGATCTCATCTTTTATGTCTGCAGGTTTAGATCCCGGCCTGGTAGACATTCCTCCGATATCAATAATATGAGCACCTTCCCTGACGATATTATCCGCTTTAACGCATGCATCCTTAAGATTTATATATTTCCCTCCATCAAAAAATGAATCCGGTGTTATGTTTAAAATACCCATTATTACGGTTTCAGTCTTAAGATCAAAACTTTTTTTTGCAATCTTTAAAATATTTTTTAACTCATTTTTTTGAATATTATTTAAGAGAACTTCCAGCTCAAGAGACATTGCCTTTAATCCAAATGGCTGAATCTTTATCTTTTCGGCAAGGCTTCTTATGCTTTTTTTTTTTTTTTTAATTATTACATCTGATTTATCGGCAGAAGAATATAATACACTTTTTGAAACTGCCACGTCTCCGTTTCTTGCAAGCATTTCCTGTTTTAAAATATTAACTGCTCTGTCCTGGACTCCGTCTGCTCTTATAGCAAGGCTGACAAACTTGTCAGACATTATTTTGGCGCCCTCAGGCGTTGATCCTATTTTTTTAAACTCGCTGAAAGCTTCTTCTTTGCTTCCTATAAATATCTGCCTGATTTTATATTCCATCTTTTTAATTTGTAAAATATTAAAATATTAGAACTCAAATACTTAAAAATTATTTTAAAAACTTTTCATAATGCTGCTGCCTGCTAATACTGAAAAATGTCAGTAAAATATTAAAACTTGTTTGATTATTATAAATCAGAAAAAAATTAAAAGTAAAGAATCAGAAATTATTTTAATGCGGGATTTAACTGTTGATTTATAATAAAATTAATGCTTCTGATATAACTATCTGCTGTCTTTTATAAGCGCAAATGCTTCTGCTCTTGAAGCAGCATTTTTTCTAAACAAACCTCTGACTGCGGAAGTGATCGTGGTAGTTTTTGGTTTTTTGACACCCCTCATACTCATGCATAAATGTTCTGCTTCAACAATAACCAGGACACCTCTGGCTTCCAGTTTTTTCACAAGAGTGTCTGCAACAATGCTGGTAAGTCTCTCCTGAACCTGTGGCCTTTTAGCAACAACGTCAATAAGCCTTGTAATCTTTGATAATCCTGCTATCTCGCCCTTAACATTGGGGATATACGCAACATGCGCTTTGCCAATAAATGGTATCAGATGATGCTCGCATACTGAGTAAAAAGGTATATCCTTGATTATGATAATTTCATCATAGTTTTCATCAAACATTGATTTTAAAACTTCTGAAGGATCCTGATTTATGCCTGAAAATATTTCCTCATACATATCAGCAACTCTTCTTGGAGTATCTTTAAGGCCCTCTCTTGTGAGGTCTTCACCAATTCCTTTTAAAATTAATCTGACGCCTTCTTCAATTAGTTTTTTATCCAACGAGGCTTTACTCCTCTAAATGCTTTGTCTGTCTGTATATTTTATTATTTTTTATCCATGAACATGTCCATAAACAAATATTTTAATGTCATAAAAAACAATATAACAATAGAGCAAATCAGATAGCAAACTTATAATTCATCTAAGGTATGCAATAAACCTGCGTTCCCATTCTTAAACAGACACCAGCCAAAAGTTTGCTATCTGTGCTCTCAATAACATCATCATAAAAAATAAAGGCAAGCCTTTATTTTTTGGTTTACTTACGTTTAAACCAATCAGATTTCACTTTCTTTTTTCTTTGAAACATTCTTGTCTGAATTTAGCACTGGTTCTTCGGTATCAGGTCTGGCACTTTTCTTTGCTTTTTTTGGTTTTTCATCTACCTGTTCAACAGGTCTAAAACCTTCAGATTTAACCGCATTAAGCTTTCCGAGTATTTTTATAACCTCATCCTTGTTTAATGTTTCTTTTTCAATCAATATCCCAGAAAGTTCATTTAGTATTTCCCTGTTTTCAATAAGTATTTGTTTTGCTTCGTTGTAGCTGTTTTCAATAATCAGATGGACTTCATCATCTATTACGGATGCAACTTTATCACCATAATGAGGTCTTGACATAAGCTGATTGCCTAAAAATACTTCGTCTCCTTCTCCTTTAAATGCAACCGGACCAAGCTTGTCACTCATTCCATAATCCGTAACCATCTGTCTTGCAAGTTTTGTGGCTCTGTCTATGTCATTTTCTGCACCGCTTGTAATATCGTTAAAGACAAGCTCTTCAGCTACTCTTCCACCTAAAAACATTTTTATATTATCTAACATCTCAGTTCTTGATCTAAGAAATCTGTCTTCTTCTGGAAGGGTAATAGTATAACCAAGAGCCCTTCCTCTTGAAATAATAGATATCTTATATACCGGATCAGTGTTAGGAAGAATATATGCCAGAAGTGCATGGCCTGCCTCGTGATAAGCAATAATTCTTTTTTCCTTGTCAGAAATAACTCTGGTTTTCTTTTCAGGACCTGCAATTACCCTCTCTATTGCTGCTTCTATTTCAAACATGCTTATTTTTTTCTTGTTATGCCTTGCTGCAAGAAGTGATGCTTCATTAAACA
>CAYNMO010000281.1:0-405 GCA_964398155.1 uncultured Actinomycetota bacterium
CACAAGGTAGATCTGTGACCCATATGCGGTCTTTGTAATAAAAAAAACTACTATTGCAACAACCAGGAAAATTATTATTGGAACCGGTATATTAACTATTTCCCCGTTTCCAATCCATAGAAGCCTTTCAGGAAAACCAGTAATCGAGCCTACTCCCCCGGCTGTTTTCAAGGCTACACCATTATATAAAGTTAAAGTCCCCAGAGTTGCAAGTATAGGTGATACTCCGATTACCCCTATTATTATTCCGTTGAAGAGTCCTGAAAAAAAAGAAATTGCAAGCGCTATAAAAACGATGGCAATTACCCAGATTATAATAGTTGAATCAGGCGCATCTTTTGATAAAAAAGTGGTAAGTATTTTCGAGCATATTACTCCTATCATTCCCGTAGATGCAATGGTAGA
>CAYNMO010000281.1:415-3058 GCA_964398155.1 uncultured Actinomycetota bacterium
AATCATGGGAAGAAGCATTGCAAGAGTTAAAAGACCGAATTCTGGTACTTTGTATGCAATGGCCTGAAAATTTTTTATACTTAAAAATTCTCTGGGAGCAATAATGGAAAATATTGTAAATACTATCGCAAAAATAACTGCAAGACTAAAGACTGTGCTGTTTAGCTTAAATTTACTCATAAGAACCTCTGATTGATTGATTTTACTTATTCTACATTTACTTTTATAACTCTTTGCTCGATGACCCTTTTTTGATTTGCGTCTATTATTACGCTTGCAAGTATTAGAATTCCCAGGAAGATGTTATACCAGTAAGGATTTATCTTCATAAGTATGAGCCCGTTGTTTACAATTATTACAAATAGACTTCCAAATACTGTGGCAATAAC
This sequence comes from uncultured Actinomycetota bacterium, assembly GCA_964398155.1. GTDB lineage: Bacteria > Actinomycetota > Humimicrobiia > Humimicrobiales > Humimicrobiaceae > JAMDDL01. The sequence continues at coordinate 805 of CAYNMO010000281.1, forward strand.
AGTTCCCTTCCCTCCGACAATACTTGCTCCTCCAAGAATTACTGCTGTTATTACAGCAAACTCAACTCCAATAAATGAACGGGCGGAGTAAAGCTGTGTTATGGAGACATGAAGAATCCCTGCAAGAGCAGCAAGAAATCCTGCATAGCAATATATAAAAAGCTGAATCCTAAAGATATTCAAACCAATCCTTGATGATGACTCAATGCTTCCGCCTATTGCATATATGCCTCTACCAATAAGTGTATATTTTAAGATAGCCCAGGTTACGATGCATACTGCTATGTAGAAAAATATCTGGACAGGGACACCATAAAAGCTTATCTTGCTGAAGTTTATAAAGTTCTCACTTAAACCGTATCCTGTGCTGTTGGGAACAAAATAAACGATAGCACTTCTATAAATACTGAAAGTTCCAAGAGTGGCAATAATGGTTGGTATTTTTAATTTTCCAACAAGGACAGCATTAAGCGCTCCAAAGCTTATTCCTATCGCAGAGCCTATTAAAAAAGTAACCAGTACGCTTTGCCCCCCGGATTCCATATATTTTCCGCAAAGTATGGATGCTGCAGTTGCAATAGCGCCGAACGACAAATCAACTCCTCCGGAAATAATAACCAGAAAGGCTCCGATGGCAAAAATACCTGGAACAGATATTGCTCTCAGTAAATCAAGAAGATTGCCTAATGTAAAAAATACCGGATTTACCACATAAATAATAATTGCCAGAATTATTACTACTAGAAAAATAAAATTATCTTTTAATCTTAACTTTTTCATGATTTTAACCGCCCTGTGATATTGTGTGATGAGCATTAATAGATGTTTCAATGATTTCTTCTTTTGTCGTCTTGCTGGTTTCAAACTCATGAACGATTCTTCCTCGCCTCATGATAAGTACCCTGTTTGTATTTTCCATAATCTCCTTGAATTCCGGGGAAATGAGGATTATACCCATACCTTTATCAGCAAGATCTTGAAGGATATTGTATATTTCACTTTTTGCGGCAACGTCAATTCCTGAAGTTGGATTGTCAAGAATAAGTACTTTAGGATTTGTTGCAAGCCATTTTGCCAAAGCAACTCTCTGCTGATTACCTCCCGACAGTTTGTTTACCATAACGCTGCTGAAGGGCACTTTAATTTTGAGTTTCTCTATCCAGAACTGTGCAGTATTATTGACTTTTTTGTTGCTGAGAAGCTTTAGTTTATTTAAAACAAATTCAATTATCGTAATTATTATATTGATGCTTACCGGTTGTGTCAGTATAAGGCTTTCCCTCTGCCTGTCTTCAGATATATATGCTATTCCTATCTGTTTTGCATGGCTGGGAGAAGAAATATTAATCATTTTTTCTTCAAAAAATATACTGCCGGAATCAGGTTTTGTGAGCCCGAATACTGTAAGCGCCAGTTCTGTTTTTCCTGAACCCAGAAGTCCGGTGATTCCCAGTATTTCATTGGCATAAAGTTTCAGATTTACATCTTTATAGTTGCCTCTTTTAGAAAGTCCTTTTAATTCAAGAAGAAGCCTGTCTGTCTTTTTATGCTTAAATATTGTCTCAGTGATCTTGTTTCCGGTCATATGAGTTATGATCTTGTTGCTATCCAGTTCCTCCTTTAAAAAAGTACCTACTATTTTACCGTCTCTAAGAATCGTTATTCTGTCCGATATTTCAAGTACTTCATCAAGTTTGTGACTGATAAATATTATAGATATGCCTTCCTTGTTTAGCTTCTTAATTATCTTGAAAAGATTATCTGTGTCATCCTGCGAAAGCGAGGAGGTAGGTTCGTCCATTATCAGAAGCTTCACGTCACAGTTAATTGCCCTTCCTATTGCAACCAACTGCTGTCTTGCAGTTGTTAATTCTGCAACATTTATGTCAGCATCAATATCAAGTCCTAGAAGTGACAGAATGTATGCGGCATCTTTTCTTATTTTTTTCCAGCTGATAAATCTATTCCCTTTTTCAACAGTCTTTGCAAAAGATATGTTTTCTGCAACGCTCAGGTTTTGCATAAGTGAAAAATCCTGAAAAATTACTTCGATGCCTTTTTTCATTGAATCTATGGAGCTGAGTGAATACTGTAGTTTTCCTTCAATAAATATTTCTGCACCAGGATCGGGACTTAAAACGCCTGCAATTATCTTGCTTAAAGTACTCTTTCCGGATCCATTTTCACCAACAAGTCCGTGTACTTCTCCCTTCTTAATGGTTAGACTTACGTTCTCAAGAGCCTGAACCCCAAT
>CAYNMO010000282.1:0-3057 GCA_964398155.1 uncultured Actinomycetota bacterium
ATTTGAAATAGAAAATGGTCCAGAAATTAGTATTGTTTTAAATTATAATTAATCCCGCAAACTGATGCTCTGTTTTTTTTGGATGGAGCGCCGTTTTGAATTTAGCAATATATCTTGTTTTGGGTGGAAAATTAGCTGAAACTGTTTAATTAAAAATATTTTAAACTTGATTTAAATAAATAATTCACCAAAAACCATGATATTTACCAAGAGCCAAGTAACATTCTATTTAAAAAATTTTAAAAGTTAAAGAAAATTATTTCAATTGAATTATTTTTTAAATAAATTATTGCGGCAATTTGGGAAAACAAAATATCGTGAGTAGTTTCCGGTAAATTTTATTAGAATGTTGAAACTGAAATAAAAAATGGTTGAAGAAAACAAAAATGTAAAAAATAAAATCTCTGTTTTGCTTGTCTGCGGAAGCCCCAGAATGAACGGCAATACTAATGCATTAATGGATAGATTTGAAGAAGGCCTTATGCAAAATAAAAATACAGAACAGTCTTTTTTATCAATAGAAAAAGTTATTGTCAAAAATATTAAGTTTTCTCCATGTATAGAATGCAGACATTGTTCACTGGAAGGTGAATGCTCTGTTTTGGACGAGATGCAGGATGTTTATGAAAAATTAATTAATTGTGATTTTCTTGCAGTATCGTCTCCGATATTTTTTACTGCAGTGTCAGGGTATCTGAAGTCATTTATCGACAGATGTCAGAGATTCTGGGTTTTAAAATATGAGCTAAAAAAACAGATTATTAAAAAAGAAAGAAAAGGTATTTTTATAAGCACAGCCGGCTCAGGATCAGATACCATTTTTGACTGTTCAAGAAAGACCATCAAGGCTTTTTTTGATGTTTTAAATATAAAATATGACAGGGATTTTACATATAAAAATATCGATTTTAAAGGTGATATACTTAAAATTCCCCAGGCTCTTGAAGAGGTATTTGAATACGGTAAAAATCTGCTTATTTAATAGCTCAGGGTGTAATATAGGTTATTCCTAATTAGTTCCTGGTGAATAACCTGGTTTTTAGTCAATTGTTTGCTGAAATATTTTAATAAATGAATTATTTTAAAAAGAAAGAAATTAAGGGTTAAAAAAATATGAATATATTTTCTTTGGAAAATGTGGCCAAGGGCTATACTGAAAAGTTTTTGTTTGACGAGGTATCCCTTGGGATAGATGACAATGACCACATAGGACTGGTCGGAATAAACGGAACAGGCAAATCTACATTCTTAAAAATAATAAGTGAGCAAATAAAACCTGATAAAGGAAGAGTTATCCATGCAAGTGGAATAAGGGTTCACTGCCTTGCACAGGATTTGCAGTTTGATGAAAACATGACTGTTTTTGAACATATACTTCAGGGAGATCATCCGTTAATGAAAACAATCAGGGGATATGAAACTGTCATCCATAAGTTAAGCAAAGATCCTGATAATGCCGGGCTTCAAAAAAAACTTGCGGAACATACTTCCTGCATGGATGCACAGGATGCGTGGAATTTTGATTCCCAGGTTCAAAGTATTTTAAATAAGCTTGGCATATCCGATGTGGAATCAAAGATAAATGAGTTATCGGGTGGGCAGAGAAAAAGAATTGCTCTGGCTGAAGCTCTTATACAGCCTGCTGATCTTCTTATTCTTGATGAGCCAACCAATCACATAGATTATGAAACAATCAAATGGCTGGAGGGATATTTAAGCCAAAGAAGAGGAGCATTACTTTTAGTAACACACGACAGGTATTTTCTCAATCGGGTTGTTAATCGCATTATTGAGATAGATAAAGGCAAACTTTATACTTATGATGGTAATTTTGAATATTTTTTAGAGAAAAAAACCCTCAGAGAAGATGCCCAGTCATCAATAGAAGAAAAACGAAGACGATTATATCTAAGTGAGCTTAAGTGGATAAGACGTGGTGCAAAAGCAAGAACTACCAAACAAAAGGCAAGAATCAACCGTTTTGAAAGCTTAAAAGATGCATCATCCGAAACAGCAGCAGAGCAGATAGAACTTCCGGTAGCATATACCAGACTCGGAAAGAAAGTAATTGAATTTAATAATGTGTCAAAATCTTTTGGGACGTTAAGCATTATTAAAAATTTCAGCACGATAATAAACCCCGATGACAGAGTTGGTATTGTAGGTCCAAACGGCGCAGGAAAAACGACACTTCTAAATCTTATTGCAGGGATTATAATGCCTGACTCCGGAGAGATAATAAAGGGTGATACAGTCAGGATTGCTTATTACCGCCAGAACAATGAGGATATGGATTACTCAATAAGGATGATTGACTACATAAAACAAACTGCTGAATATGTAGAGGCAAGCAATGGTTATAGAATATCAGCAAGCCAGATGCTTGAGCGTTTTCTTTTTGATGGAAGCAAGCAGCATAGTTTTATTAAAAGTCTTTCAGGTGGAGAAAAACGGCGTCTTTTACTGGCAAAAGCACTGATTGAAAAGCCCAATGTGCTGCTTCTTGATGAGCCAACAAATGATCTGGACATACAGACTCTTGAAGTACTGGAAGAATACCTCGAATTCTTTCAGGGAGCCGTTATTGTAGTGTCCCATGACAGATACTTTCTTGACAAAACCACAGACAAACTAATAGCAGTCAGCGGCGACGGCAGAGTGGAGTTTCATAATGATCTGGATGCATACGGAAGAAGTCTTATTTCTGGTGATCCTAAAAAAGCCAGTCAGAAAGATATAAAAGTTCAGCCTTCAGCTGAAGATAAAAAAGTGAAATTTACCTCTTCTGAAAGCAGGGAATTTTTAAAAATTGAAAGCACAATATCAAAACTTGAAGAGGAATTAGTGGAAATAGAAAAAAAAATGAGTGGAAGCTGGTCAGACTATACCAGACTTGAAGAACTTGCCAGTCAGCAAAAAAATCTTAAAGCTGAGCTTTCCTTAAAACTGAAACGCTGGGAATATCTAAGTGAAGTTGCCGAGAAAATAAAAAATCAGCAGTTGTATAAAAATAGTTAAATATTTGGCTTAAAGTTGTTTTTATGTTTGCAAAATAAT
>CAYNMO010000283.1:0-3048 GCA_964398155.1 uncultured Actinomycetota bacterium
TTTTCTCCCCTTTTTTTTAAAAAATATAATATTAATGATTAATAGTTTTTATAAGGATAGGAATATTTTACCAATATTATTATGATTATTTTTATAAATTGTGATATTTATAAACTGGGAAATAAATGAAATTTTGTTCAACTATGTACAAACTTTCGTAATGTTAAAATATTATTACCATAATGTCAATATAATTCAGTAGGAAAATTGAAATTTTTTAAAAACTATATTTATGAACTAACAGTAGCATTCCTGGCTCAGGCATTAAAACTTCGCCGATCTCCATTCTTCCCGGGCCCATCATTACAGCCGCCTGATAATTTTACTTATGAAACTTATACTGCCCTATCATATTCTTAAAATCTCTGAATGGCTCATACTGTTGCTTGCGCATTAGTTCGTAATGTGATTTGCTTCCTAAAGCGTTTTAAATTTATAATTCTCCCCCGTAATGCCCAAATGCCAGCCTGCTTTTCTTGCCGGCTCATAGTCAGGATGAGCGATAAACCATGAGTTTTTGGCAATAAGCAGTTTATCCCTGAATTGGTTTCCAACCTTAAAGTCTATTGGTGTATTTGTCTTGTTTGGCAGGCTTACAATTACATTTATGCCCTCTTTTTCATACGCATTGGCGCCTGCGTAATGCAGGCAGCCTCCCTTCAGTTCAATCACAGAATCTTTGGGGGCATAATAGAATTTAAGAAGTGAAGAATCATAAGTGCCTTGCGGCCATTTAATGTCCTCGTCAAGGCCAAGCATCATTACCATACCTGCGCCAAGAATATAGACTTCGCTTCCCTGGTGAAACTCAAGGCCATTAAGTGTGTTATTCCTGCCAAAGGCTACTCCTGACTGTACATCCATTCCGGCATAAATACTTTCCACTATCGGGCCCAGCTGACCAGCAAGTTCTTTTCGCAATTCCGGGACATCCGCAACATATACAATATCGTCTGCTACAATATTGCTGCGTTTAATATAATTTAAAATTGTATCGATTTTAAAACCCTCGTGCACCATTCCGAATCTCTTAAAACTATCGTCAGATACAGATACAATATTTCTCCCGGGATTAAGTTCGTTTAATTTTTTTAATACTTCTTCCATTTTTTATTCCTTCCAATAAATTTATATTCTTATAGATATTTTTTCTTTATTTCTTAAACCCAATTCAGTCTGGCCGCTGCAAATATTAAAACCATTACTTGACTCAATATTTACCTGATACAACACACACTGTCGCCCATACTCTATCTTAAAGCCGGAATATGAGGCTTGCGGATTGCTGGAAATTAAATAATTCAGTCTCAAATGAAATCTTTTATTGTTTAGATTTCTAGAATCACCGGCCTTATAAATTTCCCTTTTTGAAAAGAATATTCCTTTGAAGGCCATCTTTTGTCTATTGTATATTGTATGGGCCCATTTTTCGTTATGTGAATAGGGTCCTCAGCTTTTGCGCCTTTAATGGTCGGGTTCCAGCATAATATATTATTTTCTTTTACAGTTACTTTGGAGTTCTCAAGCGCCAGGAACTCAAGAGGTGAATATCCTGATACTCCTCCCTGAAGATGGTTTTCCCATTCCCCTGTATAGCCGGTTTCTTTATATGCTTTCTTGCCCTTTTCAAATATCTCGCCAAGGGTTGCTCCGGGAGTGGAATATGACTGATAAGCTGCTTCAATTGTATTGACAGCATCCTGCTTCATTTTAAGTTCTTCAGGAGCTGTGCCAAAGTGTACTGATCTTGAGACATTTGCGCATACGCCTTCCCTTTCTATTACAGTGGCAAACAAGACATAATCTCTGACTTTTTTGTCTGTTGCGGCAGGATGCCTGTACAATGAGACCCTTTCATCGCTTCCGACCATTAGAGCAGAAAACCTTATACCCCTAATTATCCCGGCGCATAAAAGGCCGTTTGCAATCTCAATTTCAGTCATGCCCGGTTTTATGCCCAGGCAGTAATCTGTCAAAAGAGCAGTATATTCAGCACAGGTTTTCTTATACCTGCCGATTTCAAATTCTGTCAATTCAGCTCTGATAGATGCAATCTCACCAGGAATAAAAACTGATGAATCACTCACAAAATCTGAACCTATCTTTTTATAATTTCCAAGCCGTTTTACTGCATCAAATGCTGATTCGTTGTACCAGTTATATAGCACAGCTTCATATCCAAGCCCGCCGAGCTCTTCAGCCATGACCCTGGATGAATCACTTCTTGATGCAATAAAGTACTTTTTATCCGGTGTGATAAAAAAATAAACAAGGGATGCATTTTCATTTTTTAAAACATCATTTGTCCTTCCGCAGGACAACCATTTAAAGCTCGAGTGAGTGGTGAAAATAACACCGTCCAGTTTCTTTTCACCAAGCAGTTTCTTGATTTTATCGTGTTTGATTTGCAGTTCCCCAGAAGCAGTTTCACTTGTCATTTTCATTTCTCCTTATATATTACCGGGAAAATAATTAAAGAATAGCGGCTCATCAGCGAGCCCATTTAAAAGACCTTTCCACAGCCCGCTTCCAATCGTCATATAATTCTTCCCTCTTCTTTAAATCCATTTGCGGTTCATATCTTTTATCAAGCTGCCACTGTTTCTCAAGACCTGCAAAACTATCCCAGAATCCTACGCCAAGCCCTGCAAGATACGCCGCTCCCAGAGCTGCCATTTCGGTCACTTTGGGCCTCTCAACCGGAATACCAAGGATATCTGCCTGGAACTGCATTAAAAAATCACTCTTTGCAGCGCCGCCGTCGACCCTCAGGGAACTTAAGGACTTTCCGGAGTCTGCTGACATGGCATCTATCATGTCTTTTGACTGGTATGCTATTGATTCCACAGTGGCCCGGCAGATGTGCTCTCTTGACGTGCCCCTTGTTATTCCTATTATCATACCCCTTGCATATGGATCCCAGTAAGGGGCGCCAAGTCCGGTAAATGCAGGTACAACATAAACTCCGCCTGTATCTTTGACCTTTTCTGACATAATGTCACATTCGTGAGCATCTCTAATTATTTTTATGCCGTCCCTCAACCACTG
>CAYNMO010000284.1:0-3043 GCA_964398155.1 uncultured Actinomycetota bacterium
TTGAGCTTAATTTAAATAAATAATTCAATTAAAACTGAGTTGACCACCACTAACTAAATAGTTAATGAAGAAAAATTTATTAAAATTATTTTTTATTTTTCTTAAAATCCAGGGCAGCTGAATTTATACAAAAACGCTGTCCTGTTGGCTGGGGGCCGTCTTCAAATACATGACCAAGATGGCCCCTGCAGTTCGAACATAAAACTTCTGTTCTCTCCGCTCCATGGCTTTTATCATTTTCTGAAGACAGGCAGCTCTCCTCAACCGGCTCATAAAAGCTTGGCCATCCTGTTCCGGAATCAAATTTTGCTTCTGAAGCAAATAATGGTTTTCCGCACCCTGCACAAACATAAATACCTTTTTCTTTATTATCAAAATATTTATTCCTAAAGGGCATTTCTGTCGCCTTCTGTCTTAAAACTTTATAAGCCTCGCCATCAAGTTCTTTTTTCCATTCATCTTCTGTTTTTTTCATATTGCAAAATACCTCTGATTTCTTTTTTTATTTTACTTATTTTTCCTAATTATTCGCCAGAAACTGATGCATGTGCCTGAAATTAATACATATAAATATAATAATCACCTACACTATTATTATATGCCTGAAATACAAATATTTCATGTCTTAAAAATGACCAGACATCCTCCATTGTTAATTTTAAAAGCTAGGCTTAATCAGGATAAAATACATTTTTTTACACTTATGCCAATAAAAAGATCAGTATTAAACCAATTTTGTCAGTAGTAAAAATCATGTCAAGCTGTTCACCCCCATGAGATGTCATAAAAGGAAAAATAATTTTATAAAATATCTAAAACTGTGATCAAAAGAGAACAGTCCCTTTTTATTCCTCCTTATGCCAATTAAAAGATAAATATTAAATCATTTTTGCCAGCTGTAAAAATCATGTCAAACTGTGCGTCCCCTTGGCATGACACGGGAGAATCAAAAGAGTTCAGTGGATTTATAACAGAAACTGCCAGATACCCGAGGGAATAAAAAAATATAGGTCCGGATGGAGGTTTAAACCAGACCTATATTAATTAAACATACTTTGCTTTTACTTAAAATCTTTTACCTGCTTGCTGCTAACTTTTATTTAAATCGCTTAAAATCTAAAAAAATTAACTTTTTTTAATATATCCAAATACTTTGTCTTATTAATTTGTTTTTGTTTCTGCTTCTGTCCATAGGCTAAAACTCCTTAAATTAACTGTTAAGATGTAAATATATTTCAACCCGCCGCCACCCTAAAAAACAATTACTTTTTTACTTTTTTTAAATTAACTTCTTCAATTTTAATCATTTGTTTACTTCAATTAACATTATTGCAAAGACTTGTGAAAAAATTTTAAAGAAAATGTAAATTTTTTGTAAAAAAAGTGGTTTAAGAATGTGATGCAGGCATTTATTATATATGAATAAAAATGAAAGGAAGGAAGAATCCCATAAATACTGTATGTGGCAGTTTTTTTATCAAGCAAATATCCCTGATCATTTTTTAAATATTCGGGGCATATTACACCACATCTTTAAGGTTTGCCCTTCTCTGATTTATTAAATATGACCTTGGGAGGATTATAACAATATAATTACCTAATCTTCTGAGGTATTCATATCCATTCGCAAAATAAAAGTGTTTATTTTGCCGTCTGATTTAAAATCCAGAGCTGCCTTGAGATAAGTGGCTATTTTATGGGAGATAGCAAGACCCAGTCCATATCCTTCTATATTATAGAATTCAGCTTTGTCTCCCCGGTAAAACATCTTAAATATTCTTCCTTTCTCTTCATTTGAAATTTCCAGTCCTTCATTTGATACGGAGAAAATGATATGCTTCATTCCTCTTGAGCTTTCACTTGAGAGAGAAATCTGTATTATTGAATTTGGCATCGAATATTTTATTGCATTATTTATAAGGTTGGAAATAATTGTCTGAACAAGATATTTGTCACTTTTTAACCTTAACTTTTCATCAATATTGATATTTTTAACTATTTTTAACTGGCTGATAAAAAGCTGGCTCTCGTAAGTTTCGATAAGTTCATTTACAATATCGGCTGGATTTATCTCGTCTCTTTTTATCTCAATAAAGTTATTTTCAACTCTCGATAAAAGAAGCAGGCTGTTGGTAAGATTTTCAAGGTCCCTGGTTTTACTTATAATCTTGCGCAGTGCTTCACTTATTTCCTCTCTGCCCTTGTAAATACCTGATTTTATTCCTTCCGAATATCCCTGAATAACTGTCAGCATATTTTTTATTTCATGTGAAACCGTTGAAGTAAACTCCTTTAATGAATACTGGCTTATTTTTATCTTGTCTTTCATCAGATTTATATTATCGGCCAGATCCTGGATTTCATCTTTTGTTTTTAATACGATTTCCTCATCATAATCCCCGGTTGAAATTTTTTTAACATAGCCGCTTAGTTTGACAAGATTTCCTGAAATGTTTTTACTGAGAATAAATCCGGCGAAATATGAAATAAGAAGTGCTGCAAAAAAAAGTATTGCAAGGGAAAGAATATATCTCACCGGTGGAACATCAAGATCTCTTTTTTCTTTAAAAAAAGCTGAAAACAAATCAAGACTTCCCGTTTTGATTTTATAGACTGACACATAATATTTTTTATTTGTCAGGTTGTAACTTACTATTTTCTCAAGATTGTCAGAATTGTCATTAAAAAATCCTCTTAGAATAGAATTTGACGAAACCAGTTTTTCGCCATCCACCATGGTTAGACCATAGGGATTGAGAATTAAATTAAAATTTTTATCTATTAAAGTTATTCTTGTACCTGAGATTCCTTCGTATCCTTTTACTATCAGAAAAAATGCAGGGTCCATTAATGCTTCGTCAACGGATGGATAATTTTTTAATAATCCTTCTGAAAAATTGGTATTTTGATTTGTAAGGTCAATAAGCTTTGAATTCCTGTCGTTAAAAACAAAGAGAGATGTGAATATTCCGGATGCAAGAATAATAATAATAAATAATGTTATAGCAATATAATTTGTTAATTTATCTCTTATCTTCAATTT
>CAYNMO010000285.1:0-1091 GCA_964398155.1 uncultured Actinomycetota bacterium
CAGAGAGTGAAGCTCCAAAAACCATGCCAAGATTTCTCATTGTTGCAAGCATTGAAGATGCTGTTCCGCTGCGATTAGGAGCCACCGAGCTCATTATCGCATAATTATTGGGGGTCTGAAACATCCCTATCCCAAGCCCTGTTATTGCCAGATAAAGAACGATATATGCAATATTGCTGTTTTTATTTAATAAACCAAGAAGAAATAATCCTGATGTTATTAAAACCATTCCAGCTGAACTTATAAATCTTGTTTCGTAGTGATCTGTCAGATAGCCTGCAAGAGGAGTTATCACAAGTGCCACAATTGGGCTTGCAATAAGTATAAGGCCTGCCATGGCGGCTGAAAAGTTTCTGAACTCTATAAGATAAAAAGGTATTATAAGTGATACGGTAAACTGAGCTATGAAATTTAATAACAATGAAATATTACCCATTAAAAAAACTCTGCTCTTAAACAAAGAAATTTCAAACAGAGGATGTTTTGTATTGAGTTCTGCAAACACAAATAACAGTGACAAGCCAACGCCAAGAACAAAAGAACCTATCAATATCGGGTTATTTATTTCTAATCTGTCTATAAGGCTAATGGGAAAAATAATAAATGTAAGGGCAAAAAATAAAATTATGGCCCCCTTAAAATCAAATGGGTATTTTTCGGCATTTTTTGCCGTGGGAAGAACTTTTATTGCCCAGATAAAAGCCATAATCCCTATGGGAATATTAATAAGAAAAATGCTCTGCCACCCAAAGACAGTTGTTAAAAATCCACCCAGAACAGGGCCTGTTGAAAGTGCAATCGAAACTGATATTCCAATTATGCCAAGGTATCTTCCTCTTCTCCCTGGCGGAGCATAAAGAGTAATTATTGCTGGCCCCATTGACATAAGCATTCCGGCGCCGACAGCCTGAAGGACTCGAAATACTACAAGAAGGATAATAGAAGAAGATAAAGCACAAAAAAGAGATCCGACAGTAAATATTGCAAATCCAATAATATAAATCTTTTTGTGACCGTATAAATCTCCAAGCCTGCCAAACGTCAAAAGCAGACTGCTTATTATTATGAGGTAAGATAAAACCACCCATTCA
>CAYNMO010000285.1:1101-3025 GCA_964398155.1 uncultured Actinomycetota bacterium
TAATAGTAATATTAAAATAGCTGCCGATGGCAGGAAGCGAAATATTCACAATACTGCCGTCAAGCGCACTCATGAATGTGCCTAAAGACACCACTATTAATATTTGAATTAATTTTTTTGGAGATAATTTATTAATTTTTTTCCCTGTGCTGAAATAAGTTTTAGCTTAATTTTGCATAAATAATAAAATATTTTGCTGACATAATCATATTTTACTTTCAGATGCAATAAAAGTAAAAAAGGTTTTAAAAATAAATATTTATAAAAAAATATAAAAACATATAATTATAATAGTAATATAATTTTTTAAGGGTGCAGTTATGGAAGATATTATTGACAACAAATCTGTAAAATTAAAAAAAAGACCTTTATCTTTAATATTTATTGTAATTTACTCTGTTGCATATGTTATTACTCTCCTGGCTACCCTGCCTGGCATAATTGACTTTACTGATTTTTTATATGGATTTTTAATTATCTCATCATTTTTTGGAATACCAATATTTATATTATCAGTAATACTTTTATTTGTTAACCTGCGCCGTGACAGGCGAAGGATGCGAGGTTTTTTAATAAGTACCGCAATATGCCTGCTGATAGTTCCTCTTGCTTTTTTGTCACTGGGATTTTTCAAAAAGACTCTAGCGAAGGCAGACAGCTATGTAATTAAAAAGAACTATGGCATAGCAATAAAATACTATGAAAAGGCCATTAAAAATGAAGAAGACCCTGGGTTGCAGGAAATTGCAAAGTCTGGCAGGCTGAAGGCTCAGATATTTATCGATGAAGCAAAAAGACAGCAGGCATCAGGTGATATTTTTTTAGATTACCAGCTGTACAGTCGAGCTGAAGAAAAATATATAAAAGCATATGAAGTTTATCCTTATCTTGAAGGAATCAGGAAAAGTATAAATCTTGCAGCGGCAATGAAGGAAGAATCAGGTAATTTTACAGGTGAAGCCAACTATATTCTTTTTAGTGACAGGCTTAAATTTAATTATACCTCAGATTTACCTGCAGACTGGGGAATAGCAAAAGTATCCTCTCCGTACCTTGCACAGTTTCAAAATATATCTTTCCAAAAGAAAAAATTTTTTGAAAGTGAAAATGAGCTGAAAGTTTCTGGAGAAATATATGGCAGGCCAGAAATTGCAGATTTTCTTGAATCAGATTCGGGGCTTTTTGTCTTTATATCAGCTGTAATTATAAGCGAAACAGGAGAAATAAAATGGGAAAAAGATGGCTATATAAACGGGGATTCCCTTTACTTGAAAGAGGGAGAGACTAAAAAATTTTCGCTGATAAGCCCTTTGCTTGGCTCCATTGAATCCAAAGACAGCCTGATTTTAATTGCATATGTAAAGAAAAACATAATAATTATAACAGATCCGGAAAATCCCAATAATCCGGATGCTTTAAAAAATGTTTTTTCATTTTATAAAAAAGATGGAATTAAAATTTAAAGTTTGGTTAATTAGTTTTTAACCGATATATCCTAAAAAATATTTAAGTATACCTCATTGACAATTGCATTTAAGAATGATAGTATATATTTAGTTCTTAGAAAAGAAGGCAACAGTTAGGATCAACAGAAGTTACGGACGAAAGAAAGTAAAGAGTATGTTGGTTTCAAAATGGTCCTAAGAAAAGTTCTAAGAAGGTACCCCAAGATGTTAAGTAGCCTAAGGTCTTCAAGTTAAGACGATGGCAAAAGATAACTTGGGGTTTTTCTTTTCTCGGATTTTTTTATCAGGTAAAAAGTACCTTTTCTGACTCTAGAAAACATTTCAAATGACTCTTCGAAGTTTTAGCAGTTATTAAATAATTTGTGTTCAATAGCATTGTAAACAGCTATTTTTTATGCAAATTATTTATCCAAATCTAGCTTAGAATATGTTTAATCAGATCCTCTTTGCTAGTTGCA
>CAYNMO010000286.1:0-3019 GCA_964398155.1 uncultured Actinomycetota bacterium
TATGAAAAGTATAAGAAAGATCACAGTTTACGCATTTAGGAATAAAGCCGCATTCATTGCATATTACAAAGTTGCTGTATCCCCTTCTGTTTATAAATATTATTACCTTTTCATTTTTATCTATTGATTTTTTTATGTCATCAAACATCTGATTTGTGATGATTTCATCTTCGTATTTTTTATCTATCTTTTTTAAATCTACAATCTGCTTGATAATGGTTTTTTCCTTATAAATCTTTTCCGGCATACTTAAAACTGTAGAATTATCGTTTCGTTCAAGATTATATTTTAAAGATATGGAAGGAGTAGCACTTCCAAAAACAACCGGTATCTTCAATATTTTGCTTAGTCTTACTGCTGCATCTATGGTATTGTAGCGAACTCCTGAATTTTCTTTATACGATGTATCCTGTTCTTCATCAATAATTATAATTCCCAAATCCTGTATAGGTGTAAAAATAGCAGATCTGGTTCCAATAATTATATTTATTTCTCCGTTTAAAATATCAATCCATTTTTCAAATCTTTCATTTTCATTCATTCCTGAATGATAAACTGCAAGTCCTTTTTTAAAAATATTTTTAAAATTGGAATATAACTGAGGGGTAAGAGATATCTCCGGAGTCAGTATCAGAGCGCCTTTATTTTTTTTAACAGCATCTGCAACGCATCTGATATAAACTTCAGTTTTACCACTGCCGGTAACTCCTTCGATTAAAAAACTGTGCGCTATATTTTTCCCAATAATGTCTGTAATTTTATTTACACAATTTTCCTGGCTGGTATTTAATTTTATTTTATCCTGTGCTTTTGAATTTCCCCAGTAATCATCATAGTTAAAATCTCTTTTAAATACTTTTTTCTTTTTAAGTAAAATTCCCTTGTCGACAAGTGAGTTAAGCCCGTAGTCAGTCGCACCTGTGTTTAAAATAATATTTTCTTTTAGAGACTCAGGATTATCTTTAATGTAGTCAATAACACTTCTCTGGGATAAGTTTTTTAAAACAGGAAAGCTTTCAATATCTTTAAATTTTTCAAAGTTTAAGTCATAGATGTTTGCAAATTTTGATTTGATTTTGGACTCGGAAAGTCTGTATCTGATTGTTATATATTTTTCCTTTTCTATCTTTAAAAGGAGGCTTTTTATTTTTTGTTCGGTAAAATTATTATTTTTAGAAATAGATTTAATTAATTCCTTCTCTAAGAGCTCTTCTTCGGAAATAATTTCTAAAAAAAATGGGTATTCTTTCAGTAACTCTGTTTTTACCAGTGGTTCAAAGAAAACAAAACGGTTTATTTTTAAATTGTAACCAGGGGGTATAAATAATCTTAGCACGCTGCTCATCGGAGAAACATAATAAAAACTTAACCAGTAAGCCAGTTTTAATCTGTTAAAATCAAAAAAAGGCTTTGGAAATAAAATATCTTTTATTTCCCTGACTTTACCACCAGAAAATTCCTTAAAAAAAGAACTGCTTTTGATTCTTTTTACAAATCCTGTTTCCAGGCGCCTTCCAAAGGGAACAAGTACGAGGCTTCCAACCATTACGCTGTCAGATAAACGCTCAGGTATCAGATAATCAAATGGCGAGCTAATTTGAGAAGTTTCTAAATTTAAATATACTTCAGCAAAATTACCCGCCATTTTAATTTAAATAAAAAATGTTTGTTTTATTACAAAAAATATCTTTTTATGCTTTCTTTTATAAATATTTCTTAAAAATATTATTTTGATAACACTATTAACTGCATTTGCTTAACTTCATATTTTTGGGGCAGCAAAAAATCTTACAGCATAACAGGTTGACAATTGTTAAGCAGGAAACCTATTAAAAAATCCATGTTTATAAAAATTTAATTCTGCCTTTAATGAATAATCTAATAAAAATTAAGCTATTTATCAAGAGTTTATAAAGCCTGATATAAACTTATAATCCAAGATAACTTTTTATATCCTCAACCTTATCAAGTCTTTCCCAGGTAAAATCTCTGTCGTTTCTTCCAAAATGGCCATATGATGCTGTTTTTCTGTATATTGGCCTTAAGAGATCAAGATTCTTAATTATTGCAGCAGGCCTTAAGTCAAACAGAGCAGATATGCATTCTTCAATTTTTGTTCTGTCTACGGTTTCAGTATTGAAAGTTTCTACCATTATCGAAACCGGGTGCGCAACACCAATAGCATAAGCTATCTGGACTTCAATTTTTTCAGCTGCTCCGGCAGCAACTAAATTTTTAGCAACATGTCTTGCTGCATATGCAGCAGATCTGTCAACTTTGGAAGGATCTTTTCCTGAAAAGCATCCACCGCCGTGTCTTGCCATTCCGCCATAAGTGTCAACAATGATTTTCCTGCCGGTAAGACCACTGTCTCCCATAGGACCTCCGACTGTAAATGCTCCTGTAGGATTTACATAGACCTTAAAATCATCATTAAGATATTGCTGAGGAATAATAGGCTTGATAACAAACTCTTTCATGTCAGGCGCTATCTGGCTGTCTATGCTTATGTCTGGCTTATGCTGAGTTGAGACTACAATAGAGTCCACTTTTACAGGTTTCCAATTTTCATACTTTATTGTAACCTGAGTTTTACCATCTGGTCTAAGGTAAGGGATCATACCTGACTTTCTTACTTCAGCAAGCCTTTGGGCCAGCTTGTGTGCAAGCATTATAGGCAGAGGCATATATTCCGGTGTCTCATTGCAGGCATATCCAAACATCATGCCCTGATCTCCAGCGCCCTGAAGATCAAATTCATCCATGTAGCCATCTCCAATTTTAGCCTCCAGTGCTTTTGTAACTCCCATGTTTATATCAGGAGACTGTTTTCCAAGAGTAACCATAACCCCGCATGTGTCGGCATCAAAACCATATTTTGCTCTTGTATACCCTATTTCTCTGACAACCTGACGAGCAATATCAGGAATTTCAACATATGTGTCAGTCGTGACCTCTCCGGCTATAACAATTAATCCTGTTTTTACAGAGACACCTGAACGCGGAGCAATTCTGCCAT
>CAYNMO010000287.1:0-3008 GCA_964398155.1 uncultured Actinomycetota bacterium
AAAACGATTTTTTATTTGATTGAAATTAAATCTTTTACTTATTTTAGCTTAAAAAGAATTTATTGTTTTGACAAGCTACTATTCTAAATCAAATTTTTAAAAAACAATATAAATAATTAAAAAATTTTTTTAAATTTTTAAATCAAAAAGTTTTAATGCATTCAGGCCCAGGATATTTTTTTTATCATCTTCGGCAATATCCAGATTTAGCACATGGGCAAGGTGAAACCTTATATCCACCCATGGCATGTCAGAACCAAAAAGAAGCCTTTCTGAGCCAACCCTTTTAATGTACTCTTCGATAAGGCCGGGGACAAAAATATCACCTGCAAAATCCACATACAGGTTTTGATATTTTTCCATTAAAGACATTACATTATAAAGCATCTTTCCTCTTCCCCCTGCATGGGCAAGAGTTAATCTCAAATCAGGATATTTTTTAATTATATTCTCAAATCCGTATGGATCTGAAAACTTTTGCGATTTGTTTGGTGCTTCAGGATCCCAGCTGTGAGTTAAAACAGGTATTTCGTTTTTTGCTGCAAAATCCCAGAAACGCTCATATTTTTTGTCATGAGGGTAGCATAAATGCCAGGAAGGATGAATTTTTATTCCGACTATATGATTCTTTTTAAAATTTTTTTCAATTGATTTTAATGAATCATTTTCGAAATTGGGATTAAATACAAGATAACCATATAAAAAATCACCATATCTGTCCAGAGATTCAAAAAGCTCACCAAGGCCATAATTTACTGTTGAAAGTGACCCGTGATTTGAACAGATTGCTTTTTTAACTCCAATTTTTTTTAATAAATTTACAATATTTTCTTCCGTATTGGAGGGCATATACAAATAAGGCAGTGCTCCCAAATGAAGATGAGAGTCAATAATAAGATAGTTTTTAGCCAGATCTTCTAATTTGTCAAAAGGCATTTTAACTTAAATGATTTAAATCATTATATTCTCAATAATATTTTTAATATTAAGAGATGCAATTTTTGATTTATCTTTAATATCAAGACTGCTGTTTAAGACCCTTGAAACTCCCAGCATGTCATTAAAAAAAGGATGGCAGCTTCCAAAAATCAGTCTGTCGGAACCATTAGCGCTTGCCAGATCTTCGATCTGATTAAAGCCAAGCAGGTTGTGTGTTTCAAAATAGACATTGGATGTATTGTTTAGCAAAGATAAAATATAGCAGTTATACATTAATTCCTTGGACTCGCCGCCATCAATTATTATCGGCATATTGTCATATACATCAGCTATATCAGATATTTTATCCCATTCAATATTTTTATTACCCGTAATATCAAGCTCATCAAGACTTATCATCACTGGAAAATTAAATGAGTTTAAAACCTCATAAAAATAATTGAACATGCTTATTTCAAATGGATATTTATGCGTTTTGGGGAAAATTCTTAAAATCCTGAATCCATCTTCATAGTTTCTTTTAAGCCATTCTTCAAAGCGGTCAGGGTTATAAAAAAAGTCAGGCTCCATAAATAATGTCCCGAATGCTCCGGCTTTTTTAAATTCTTTGCCTGAAATCAGCTTTGATGTCTGTATATTTCCTAATTTTTGATCATAAAAATAAGACAGGAAATTAGACACCAGAGTAAAACCTATATTGAGTGACTCTTTCCTTTTTAAAAGCATGTCAATTATGCTTTTCCCGGTCAGGCTGTATTTTCCCGAAAGATAATTTTCTCCGAACCAGAAATTTATATCATAAAACTCAATATCCTGCTCAAGACCCATTTATATCATCCCGACAATGTTTGGAAATATCAAAGAATAAACCAGCTAAAAAATCAGCTGGTTTATTCTTAGTCGATTAATTGTTTTTTAATTTTCTTAATACTTCTTCGGTTATTTTACTTACCAAATCGGATGAAACACCGCCGGCAACAGGACTTTTTTGGCCTGGACCCTGATAAGTAGTATTATTTCCGAAAGGATCTCTGTATTTGTATCCGGTTTCACAGACCTCTTTGTTCTGGCCTATTGATCGTATTTCTTCTCTTGATATCTGGTGATGAATAGATAAATCAGCCTTTGGATCATTTCCAAACATCATCTGTCTGTTTATTAAAATTTTACAGTTGGTTTCAGAAACTTCCGCATAAAGGTATGCATAGTTAAGATCAGGTCCGGCTGAGAATATTCCATGAAAGGGAATATTGCATATAAGACCGCATTCCGGATCTATTTTTCTTCTTGCAATAAAATTTTCAACTATTCTCTCTGCCTGCTGAACGGAACCGGGTACAGATTCTTCAATATTGGTGATAGGAAGAGTTCCGATAACACATCTTGTGCCTTCAGATACTGCAGGAATATCCATATGTGCAGACCCAAAAGCCATCATAAGCGGCGGATGCGCATGAACAATTGCCCTGACTTCCGGAAAATTGTTATAAATATAATAGTGGCAGACTGCCTCTCTGGTTATTTTATTAACATCTCCGATTATAGGCACCTTGCACATATCGGTAACTATTATTGCATCCTCATCAATTGACCACTGGTGATGTTCTCCAGCCTGTCTTGGATTTACATAAACTTTGTCTCCGTCTCTGACTGAAATGTTACCGCCGCTTGAATCGATAAGTCCTTTATCGAAAAGCAATTTTCCTATCTCGCAAATAGATTTTCTAAAATTTTTGGTGTTAACCATTACCAGCTCCCTCTTAAAATAACAAAATTATTTATATATATTTTATTTCCAAGAAATCTAATGAAATATTAATACAACACTATCAATATTACAACTTAATAATTGAGCTAAAATTAAAGATTATTAATATAGCTTTCAATCTCTTTTTTTGAACTTAATATATTTATTTCAATTTTAAAGTCTACTTTTTCACCGGGCTTTATAAAGCGGACATTATTATTCTTTTTCTCTGTTTCTCTTCCCCCGAGAAGACTGTTTGCCGGCTCCAGTCCGCAAACATATTCTCCGCTGGCTACCTGTTTCCACTGAATCAGATAAGGGA
>CAYNMO010000288.1:0-3003 GCA_964398155.1 uncultured Actinomycetota bacterium
TTTTAGTCTGGAGGACAAAAGAACCTTTACCCTGCACACTTTTAATAAGTCCCTCTCTTCTTAGCATATCCAAAGATTTTCTTGCTGTGGTAGAAGAGACATCGTACTTTGCTATTATATCATTTTCGGAAAGTATTTTCTCTCCGTATTTAATAGCTTCTGATTTAATATCCTGCTTTATGTCTTCAGAAATTTTTATATATTTTGGAATATAATCATTTTCAATCATGCTATATGCAGAAATCATATTAGTGCGTTAATATATATTAGCAATAAGTTGTATTTTGTAAATTTACTAAATAAGTTTACAAATGTCAATGTCTTTTTTATTCATAAAGTATATAATTTCACCATGAAATATCTTAAAAAAATAGTAAAAAGGCCTGTCTTCCTTTTATTATCTGTCTTTTTAATTATAGTTATAATTATCTCAATTGTATTTTTTTATGAATTCAGAAGAGCTGCAAACAGAATTGATTATTATGGAAAAGAAATTTCTAAAATATCCGATTCCTTAACTGCATTTAATGATTCATTAGTACAGAAACCTTTAAAGGCTGGCGGTGCCGAAATCCTCTTAAGCAATATGAACAGAATCCTTTCTGTCGTTTATTTTGGAACTGCAGATGACGGTATAATAGAAGAGGCAAAGTACTTTACTGCCTTTTCTATTATATACAAAGACAGGTTTTATATTGTTACTGCAGGGCATTGCGTAGAAATGGATGGTATAAAATATTTAAATTTCAAATTCAGAGCTAATAAGAGCAGCATGTGGGTAAGACCGGAACTGCTTGATTATGTAAATGATTATAAAAATAATGTGGATTATGCAATTTTTTATTCCGGAAGTCCGGTAAATACTGGATTAATACCTGCAGCACCCGGGGAAGATATGGCGCCTCAGTATGTATTGGGAAGCCTTGAGGGAAACCTTAATCTGATAAAGAGATACAGCAATGCAAAAGAGGGTGAAAGTGGAAGCCCGGTATTAAACGAAAATTGCCACGTAGTCGGAATTATAATTAAAAACGATGGTACCTATACTCCTATAGAAGTAGTGCTTGACGCGCTTGCAAAATTAACAAAATGATCAGTGTTTTTCTTTCTTAATTAATCAGCCACTGCTGCCCACAACAGAAAGATACTTGCGTAAATATCTTTTATAAAAAGTGAATTATTTAAAATTTTTTTGATGACGTTTCGGGGTCTATCTGCTTCTGTATTTTGTTAGAAATAATTAGTTCCTGGTAAATAACTTAAGGTTTTAGTTAATTATTTGTTTTAATTTAAGCTTAAAATTTTCCCGATCAGACCATTTTAGCTAATTGCTCACCAGGCACTAATTAATAAATACAGCCAGCTGAGGTTTATTGTGTAAATAACTGGTAGTAATAAAAATTGCAGCTGCCTGTCATGAAACAGGCAGCTGCAAACATTATAATAAGGATTTGATTAAATTATTTATTCCTTAACCTTTCCAGTTTGCTAAATATTTCTTTTAATGGTCCATTAAGAATCTCTTCCCTGGTATTAAAAATATCCATATACTCTTCATGGTTTTTCTGAACAGGGGTATAAACTTTTTTTATTTCTACCCACTGTTTGATTGTCTTGACCAGATCCGTAATCTCGCCGGCACCAAAAGCTGCTAATGCAGCATTACCAAGAGCAGCTCCGTCGCTTCTTTTTAATGTCTTGCATGTGGTATTTAGTACATCTGCTTTCATCTGATTCCACATTTCGCTCTTGCTGCCGCCTCCAATAATAGTAACGCTGTTGACATCAATGCCCTCACTTCTAAAAATATTAATCCAGGACATATATTCATAGGCTACAGACTCCATCATTGACTTGTAAAGGTTTTCCAGCTTGTTGGACCCATATAGCCCCAGCCATGTTGCATTGGCATTTTCCCAATTGGGATTTGATCTTCCCTGCAAATATGGGAAAAACATAACGCCATCAGAACCAATAGGAACATTGGCAGCAATCTTGTTCATTTTATCATAAGTATCAGCATTTCCAGGCTCTCTAAGGATTTCATCCCTGAACCATCTGAGGCTCAGGCCTCCTGCAGGAATAAAACCAAAACATAAGTACTGGTTATCCAAAGTACTGTATCCGGTTATCAGTGTTTTTGTGTCAGTAATTCTGTCCTCTGGTCCCAGCAGCATTGTAAAAATCGAAGCTGTCCCTGCAATATCTGCACAGCCGCCATTCTCAGTAACTCCTGAACCCAGATTGGACTGCATGACATCCCCGCTTCCTGCAACCAGTGGTATTCCTTCAATTAAACCAATTTTTTCTGCTTCACTTTTTTTAAGATAGCCAACTATATCCCATGGCTTGACAACTTTTGGCAGAATTTCATATGGCAGTTTAAGTAGGCTTATTTGTTTTTCGGACCAGTTCCTTGTTTTTAAATTATGCCCCAAAAACCATCCGGTCAGATGGCCCCAGTCGATAAAAGCGTCTTTTGCTTTAAGCCCGCCCAATATGCCAAGTACATATTGTGAAGCAGCCATTGTTTTTTTGATTGAGTTAAATCTTGACCTGTCATTATTATAGAACCATTTTAAAATCATTGGAGGCATATAAGCTGAGACCTGTGAATTTCCTGCCTCCACTCCCCACAACGGCTCTACATTTTTTATAACATCTTCTGCTTCAACTGTAGCTCTTCCATCCAAAAATGGTATGTAAGGAGCAACAGGGTTCCAGTCATCGTCAATTGGTACAAGGCCGCTTATTATTCCACTGTTTGAAATGCCTTTTATGTCTGCCGGATTTAATTTGCTTTTTTCCATACATTCTTTTATTCCTTCAGTAACACATCTGTAAAACTGCTCCGGCTCCATTTCGGCCCATCCAGGCTTAGGATATTTTATTATATGCTCTCTGTATGCCTCGCTTATCAATTCACCTTCCTGGGAATAAATTGCTACTTTGGTTCCCATAGTACCGCAATCATAGCCTACATAATAATTTGTCACTCATACC
>CAYNMO010000289.1:0-2982 GCA_964398155.1 uncultured Actinomycetota bacterium
GGCTGCTGCTGGTGAACAAAATTAAAGAACGGATTAAAATAGCACCATGATTCTACAAATCCTGCCAATGCCACTTCATATCCTTTTTCCTTGGCAGGGGCAACCATTGCTGCAAAATCCTCAGGAGTAAAAGCATCAGTTATTGCGGGAATTTCCCAACCGATTTCCTTTAGCATGTCTTTGTGATACCAGACACATTCTGTTAAAGCATCCTGTGGAATTACAACAATCTCGCCTTTATCGTATATTCCCTTATAATTATATGCATTGCCCATCCAGCCTTTCCACTCTGCATCTATGTCAGCTGTAAGGCTTCTAAGAGCACCGGCATCGTTTATATCAACGACATCCGGGCCGGCATAAATTGCAAACATATCAGGAGCGGTTCCGGATGAAATTGCCGGTTTTAAATACTCATTAAGAGTCGTAACAGTATACTGCTGATACTCCACAGTTACTCCGGGATTTTGTGCTTCAAAAATCTTTATTATTTCATTGTATGCGGCAAGTATGCCGTTATTGCCACCCTGGTAGTCAATAAATTTTAATACAACATTCTGTGCTGCTTCTGTGGCTTGTGCTTCAGTTGCTTCTGTTGCTTCAGACGATACAGTGGTTGCTGCGGCTTCTGTTTCAGCTACCTTCTCAGTTTCCGAAGCAGTCTGCGTTTTACAGCCCGAAAGCGCAAACATTGAAACCATTGATATAATGATCAAACATACCACTGAAAATGATATTGCTTTTTTCATTTTTCAATCCTTTCGTTTGTTCTTTTATCCCTTTGATAATTCTGGACAGACTAAGCCGTAAGGCTTAAATCCTGTACTCTTTTTGATTTTTCTTAAAACAGCACCTCCATCCATATTATAATATAACATTAATACAATTCTATTCTCTAAGTATTGTTTTTACAACTGAAGATTTGGTATTTCAAATGCTTCCATCAGCATTATTCTTCCCTTCTTATATAATTCATTTTCTTTTGCCTCTTTTGTCCATTTTAAATTGTCAGCCGCACATCTTTCCTGCCATACTGAAGGATAAATTCCCTCAAAGGTGCATATTCCATTTGTCGTTTTTATTCTTTCAAAAATAAGTTTGTACAAATCTTTTGCCTTCAGGCTGTCTCCGAATTTAAGGCCGAGCACTTTAAGCATTCTTAGATCCCTGAGCTGGTTTGAAAGGCCACCGCCTCCCTTTACGGCCAGACAGCAGGCATTCAGCTGTATGTCTCTTACCGGACATGGGGCACAAATCATCCAGTCTGCACCCTTTACAAGTTTGATTTTTTGCTCTGGGTTTTTAATAATATGCTGCATCATTTCAGGAAGATTATCATTCTCAAACGGAGGATTTAGACCCTCTGCATATTGCTCGACTGCACATAATAAAATATGGGGCCTGACACTTATTTCTTCTGCTTTAAACATTTCTTCAATTGATTTTTTCTTTTCTTCATCAAGCTCCTCTTCTTTTCTTTCAATAATTATGGAGCGTTTTCCCTGGCTTAAAAGTTTGTAGAAATCCCTGTAGCAATCCGGGTTTCCGGCAATTACATTCTGCAGAGCTTTTTCATAACATCCACTCTGTGCTTTTTTACAACCTGTCCATTCACCGGAAGCTGAATCCTCATAGCCGCATATCCCTTCGGAAGACCTTATTTGTTCAAATACCCTGAAAAGAAGAAGTCTTGCAGGAAGGATGGCACCCGGCATAAGGTCAAGTTTGTGCAGAATTTCAAGGTCCCTTAATCTGTCAAAGTCACTGCCTTTTATTGTGTCATCCGTGACCCCGGGATCCTGGTATGAAAACATATCGCCGGCATTGCAGACAACCATTATGGGCCTTGTGGGAATCTCCCTTATTTTTTCAAATATTTGCTTTAACTTCTCGTCCTGGGGTCCGCAGCTATCCTCCCCAAAAGAACATATCAGGCATAGAAGCTGATATGGCCTTACCTTTAATATGTCCAATTATGCCTCCATTTCCTCTTTGATTCTTTCATTATTGCAACCATTTCCTTAAGGATAAAAAAATATTAATGGAAAATATTTGTCCTTTTTAGGACTTTCAAACCTCCTTGAACTTTTTCTTCAGTTCCCTTCTGCCCTTAATATATTTGGCACCGGGGTTTGCCTGGTACAGGTGGCCGGAGCAATAGTCCCACCATATTGACGGCATTTCATTATACCTCAGGCAGATATCGGGTATGCCATGGGTAGTTGTGATCCGCTCAAATATAAGTTTATAAAGTTCGCTGGCTTTCATGGTACTTCCGTATTTTAATCCCAGTTTCTGGAGTAAATCCAGGTCCCTTTTCTGGCTGTCCAGTTCACCGGAGCCATTTACATGCCTGCAGCAATTAAGCCCTGGATTTCGCCCCGGACATGGGGCACACATCATCCAGTCTGCTCCTTTTGCCATCCTGAGAAGGACATCCGGATTTTTATTAATAATCAGATCGATTAACTCTGGAAGATTATCCTCCTTAAAGGGAGGCCTTAATCCTTCCCCGTATTGGCATACTGCGCATACAAGTATATGCGGCCTGATTGTAACTACCTCGGCAGAATATAATGCCTCTAATGATTTCTCTTTTTCAAGCGCCATTTCCTGATCTGTCCTTGGAGTATCAAGGACGTTTGACAATTGGCTGAACCATATATCCCTTGCTGCTTTTGCATAACCTCTTTCATAGTTTCCGCTGTCTGCCAGTGTGCAGCCTTCCCATCCTTCGCCGGTTACAGTGTCATAACTGCAAATACCTGATACTGACCTGACCCCTTTTATCAGGTTGGAAAACAGGGTTCGTGCAGTCAGCGTGCTGCCTGGAGCCAAATCGAGTATCTGCAGGATATCAAGATCACGTTTTCTGTTAAACTCTTCGCTCTCGGGAGTATCCTCAGAGGTACCTGAATCCTGGAATGCGTACAGATCTCCTGCGCTGCAGGAAAGTGTTAAAGGCATGTCCGGATTTTTTTG
>CAYNMO010000290.1:0-2981 GCA_964398155.1 uncultured Actinomycetota bacterium
AATCTTTTTTGTCTTTCGGAAGTTTTTTGTAGATATCACTTATTGTCTGTTTAAAGTCTCCCTTAAAAAGGACTATCTCAACACCTTTTTTGTTGAGAAGATCAAGCGCCTCATCATACCAGGAAAGTTTTTCATCAACAACTGCAAGGTCATACTGCTTTATTATTATATTCTCCTGAAGATTTTCAAGGGCAGGTACATAATTTTCCAGTTCAATATTTTCATCAATCTTTAGAGTATTGCTGATTCTCTTAAAACTCTCCCTTGAATTTATGCAAAAAACCAGATTAACCATAGTGTTATATTATTTAAAAGTATTAACAAAATATATGTATACTATATCATAGTAAAACATACCGTAAAAGAAATTTTATTTTTTCTTTAGGCGCTACACGTGTTTTTAATAACAGGCAGTCTGTTTAAGTCCGCTTTGCTGCAAATTTTTTTATCTTCCTGCCAGTATCTATACTGCACCTTATATAAAATTAACGGAAAAAGGGAACGCTGGCTGAGGATGAGATTTGACGATGGGAGCCTTCTGCACTCATCAGCAAACAAGAGGCTTCTTCTGTAATAGCTCTGGGACTCGCTGCTCATTTCCTCTCCTAAAAGACTGTTTGAGTTTTTGGATGTTGCCTGGACTCTTATGGTGGTATCTCCAAGAGAGCTGCTGCAGTACCTTGCAGTAAAATCATCATTTATTCCCAGATACAAGTGGCTGTCACACATTGATAATATGTCTTCCCATGAATCTTTGTAGCGGTTTTTCATCTGGGCAAGAGATTGCCATACAAGCATAGGATAGATCTTCCTGCTTCTCATGGTCCCGAGCATTACCTCGATGCCTGGAATCTTGCCGATATTTGCCATCTCTTCAAGAATAAGATAAACAGGGTTTGCAAGAGTTCCGCCGGAGTTGTTTGCGCTCTTGTATAACTGGTTTAGGATAGTTGTAATTATTGAGTTAATGACCGGTGAGAATGTCTGGTCTTTATCAGGCATTATGATGTAAATAGCTATCGGCTTTTGTTTCTTAGCCCCCAGTTTTTGAATATCCATTGTTGTAGAGCCTGTAATGTTTTTGATGCCTTCGATTGAGAATAGCTTAAGCTTTGTCGCAAACCCTATTAATATGTTTGCCCTTACCTTATCTTCTGCCAGAAGATAGTTCTGCCACAGCTGGGCAGCTGCCCCCTTTATATCAAACTCCTTAAAAAAAACTTCTGCTTTTTCAATGTTTCTGACATTTTGCGAGGTAAGAAGTTTTAAGACTTCGCTAAAAGTCTGCTGATAAGCCGGATATATCTGCAATATATATCCTATTAAAGCGCCTAGAAGCTGGCCCTCAGACTGTTCCCAGAAGGGATCGCTTTTAAAAGAACTGCCCCCGGCGTCAGCTGAGGAGGATATAAATCCTTCTGCTATCTCTATAAGCTCTTTATCATTTTTTATAAATTCTATAGGGTTAAGGCTGTCTCCGTATTTTAGGTTTATAAAATCAAGGACGTGTACGTCATATCCATTTTCTATCAGGTAATTTGCGCTAAGGGAGTAAAGCTCGCTTTTTGGATCCGTTATTATTATGTCAGGCTTTTCATTTTTGTCTTTGTACATAAACGGAATATGAAATATGTTCGGAAGGACAAAACCGGTAGTCTTAAGGCTCCCGGGACTTCCAAATATCGCAGTCTGCATATTAAGGCTTCCCTCTAATGGATGATACATCCCGTCCATTCCCGGATGATAATCAAGCCCGGGCTTATCTGAGCCCAAAAACCAGCCGAGTTTAGTCTTAAAATAATTATTTTTTATCTCTTTTTTATTTTGAAATCTTGATGTGCCGTGGCTTCCGTAGTCATATCTTCGGGCATATATCCTGCCCTGCCTTAGCTTTGAGCGGCCCGTTAAAGAAAGTATAAGATAAAGACCTATTGCCGCCCAGCCGAGTATATTTGGGGGATTTACTCTGGTAAAAAATTTTATATATGTAGCAGGCTCTCTTAATGTTGCCGCCAGGAAATTATCCGGCATGCTTGCCAGCCTGAATTTATAAACCTCTATTAAGTCCGTCAGGACCGATGAGAGAACCGGGACAAAAAAAAGCAGCACTATAAGTATTACAATAAAAATTATAATATTAGCCTTTCCAGGCATTACCTGTCTCTGTCTCTCTCTTTATTTTTTACAATTTGTTTCTTAGGGCTTGCGGCCGGTTTATCAACCCTTATCTTTTCCTTTTCTATATCCCTTGCGATCTTATGGGCAAATTTCTCTATGCCTGAGCCTATGGCCCCCAACCTTAGCGAATGGCTTTTGCTAATGGGCTTGACGCTTTTTGTCCTCTCTTTTGGTATCTCGGGCTTTCTTTCAAAGAAATCGGTCATTCCTTCTTTGGTGTATGCACCACCAAGTTTTGCCCCCCGGCAGTAATTTATTTTGTCGGGATGAAGGAAACTTAAATTCTTATTTTGTATTTTCATCTCTATGCCGAAGTTTTGGCTTAAGTGCTCCTTTAGCTCAAGGAAGTTTTTAGCGTTCTTTTTGGACTCGTCTATTGCCGATCTGAGCTGCTCCTTCCATATGGGAAGGCCCTTTTCCGCCAACTTGTATTCTGCCATTGAATACCTGTTTTTTGCATAGGGCTTATCTATTGTTGAGAGGTGCTCTCTTTGACATATCCTGTTACTTTCAAGCTTTATCTCACGAAGTGTGTCTTTGTTTGATATGAGTTTGCGGCCATCTTTAAAGGATACTGAATTAACTATAAAGTGGTTGTGCATATGCTCTTTGTCTTTGTGTGTTGCAACTAGCACTTCGTGATATTTAAATTGTTTTTCTGCAAGTTCAAGTCCTATCTCGTGGGCTTTTTCAGGTGTAGTTTCCCCGGGTTTAAAACTTTGTATTATATGATGAAAGCTTATTTTGTCTGTTTTGCTGTAGAGATTTTTTGTGACATTCATTTCTTCTGTTGCGTTAAGGGG
>CAYNMO010000291.1:0-2969 GCA_964398155.1 uncultured Actinomycetota bacterium
ACAAAGGTGAAGATATCGGAACATATGCAATAACTCAAGGGACACTTTCATTAAGTAAAAATTATACAATAAAATATATAAATGGCACCCTTAATATTAATTCAAAAGTTCTTTTTGAAAGTAATTTTGATAACATGGATGGACTGACGCTTCTCATGGGAACTTGGAGTATTAAAGATGGAAACCTAAGATCCTTAGCCGATAATGTATTTGAAAAGATACTGGTATTTGGAGATAGCAACTGGCAGGACTATAGTATAAGCGTGAATGCAGCTTTAATTGCAGGAAGCGGTTATGGAGTATATTACAGAGCAAGTTTAAATGCGAATAATAAAATATCAGGCTATATATTTCAGTATGATCCCGGTTGGCACAATACTTTTGTTTTGAGAAAAGTAGTAGATGGCAAAGAGTCCGCGCCCATTATAGAAGCGATCATGCCCGCTGGTCTTAACATATTCGGCAGTTATCATAAGATTGATATTGCCCTTGAAGGAGACCATCATGTTATTATGGTTGACGGAAATAAGGTAATGGATTTTCATTACAACCAGTTTACTCAGGGACAGGCTGGATTTAGAACATGGAATTATTCAGATGTCAGCTTTGATGATGTAAAAGTTACAGGAAAGGAAGCCGCTGTTGTTACAAAAACTACCCCGGTCATTACCTGGTCTAATCCTGATAATATTACTTACGGAACAGCTCTTGGCTCAAAACAATTAAATGCAGCTTCTTCTATAGCGGGTACATTTGTTTATAGTCCCGCAGAGGGGACGATACTAAATGAAGGCAGCGGCCAAAGTCTTTCAGTAATATTTACTCCGACTGATTCTGTTAATTATGATACTGCCACAAAAACTGTACTATTGTCAGTTGTAAAAGCAAATCAAACTATAACATTTGCTAATCCGGGAAATAAAATTTATAGTGATGCAGCTTTTGATCTGGCTGCTTCATCTACTTCAGGCTTGCCGGTAAGCTTTAGCGTAATATCCGGTCCCGCTGCCTTAAGCGGTGCTAATCTTAAGATAACAGGGGTAGGAGATGTAGTTATAAGAGCGGAGCAGTCTGGTAACAGCAATTACAATGCTGCAGATAATGTTGACCAGACTTTCAGTGTTGGTAAAGCAACTATAACAGTAACTGCTGATGCAAAAAGCAAGATTTATGGAGACGCTGATCCTATACTTACATACGAGATCACGAACGGTTCACTAGTTAAAGGCGACAGCTTTACAGGTTTGTTAAGTCGTACCGGAGGTGAAGACATCGGAATATATGCAATAGGCCAGGGCACACTCTCATTAAACTCCAACTACTCACTTTCATTTAAAGGCTCAGATCTTGAAATAGGAACCAAAGCCATCGAAATCACAGCCGATGCAAAAAGCAAGATTTATGGCGAATCTGATCCTGAGCTGACATTTACTTCATCTGATCCTAAGGCTGTTTTTACAGGTTCACTGTCCCGTGATGAAGGTGAAGATGTCGGTGACTACACTATAAGAAGCACCTTGTCAGCCGGGAACAACTATAGCATTAATTATATATCGGCTAATTTAACTATTAAACCGGCTCAACTAACAGTTTCTGCCGATGCAAAAAGCAAGATTTATGGTGAAGCTGATCCTGAACTTACATACCAGATAACATCCGGCTCTCTTGTTAAAGGCGACAGCTTTGCAGGTTCACTAACTCGTGCCGAAGGTGAAAATATTGGAAATTATGCAATAGGCCAGGGCTCCCTTTCATTAAGCAAGAACTATGAAATAAAATATATAGATGGCATACTTACTATTAATCCTAAAGTTCTTACAGTGACTGTTGATAATTCAAGCAAGATATACGGTAGTGAAAATCCTATATTTACAATCCAGTACAGCGGATTTGTCAAAGGGGATAATCCCTCAAGTCTTAAAACGCAGCCAATAATTAAAACAGATGCAACCGCGATCAGTCCGGTGGGGAAATATACAATAAATGCAAGTGGAGCTTCTTTATCTAACTACAAAATAGATTACAAACCGGGAATATTAACAATTGACAGAGCAGTTCTTATCATAAGCACCAATAATGCTTTGCGTCTTTATGGGGAAAAAAATCCCGTATTTACAGTTCAATACAGTGGATTTGTATTAGAAGATACTTCGTCGAGTCTTACCCTGCAGCCGGTAATTAAAACAAATGCAACACAAGCAAGTCCGGCAGGAATATATCTAATAAATGCAAGCGGAGCTTCTTCACCTAACTACAAAATATATTACAAACCGGGAATACTGATAATTGACAGAGCAGTTCTTATCATAACTGCCAATAATGCTTCGCGCCAGTTTGGGGAGAAAAATCCCGTATTTACAGTTCAATACAGTGGATTTGTATTAGAAGATACTTCGTCGAGTCTTATCCTGCAGCCGGTACTTAAAACAACTGCAACACAAACAAGTCTGGCAGGAACATATCCCATAAATGCAAGCGGAGCTTTTTCATTTAACTACAAAATATATTACAAGCCGGCAATATTGACAGTGACATATTACTGGTATGGTTTTTTACAGCCAATAAATACAGCAGACACCAAAAGCGTATTTAAACTGGGGAGTACAATTCCTGTAAAATTTAAAATAGATGGGGACGTTCCTAAAAAAACAGTAGCAAAAATATCATTTAGTAAAATTGGAAATATTTCCTCATCTTTTTCAGTAAATGAAGCTGTTTCTAAGGGTGAAGCAACCACAGGAACATTATTTAGATACAGCGCTGCAAATGATCAGTATATCTACAATCTTAATACAAAAAATCTTACAGCAGGTGAATATACAATTAAAGCAATGCTTGATGATGGCAAGGAATACTCAGTAAATATCTTATTGTCAGCAAAATAATGAAGTATTGAAGTAAGATTATCTGATCTGATTAATATTTAACAGAGGCGGCCAGGAAAGAAGACTTGGCCGCCTCTGTTGTTT
>CAYNMO010000292.1:0-2969 GCA_964398155.1 uncultured Actinomycetota bacterium
CCATGTACTTCAAGTTCTCTAATAACTTTATATTCCTTTTCTATAACTGTTTCTGTTACTTCTGTCCCGTTTATTATTTTTGTTATTTTCTTCTCGGTTTCGATAATTTCATATTCTTTAAAATTAACTTTCAATAGATCAAAAACAGATTCGTTTGGTCTGTTTTCTTTTAGGTAATTTTCAAGTCTTACTACATCATATGCCATAAAAGAAGCCCAGTGTATTTCCGTTTCTTCAGTCAATGCTTTATATATCTTAAATTCTTCTTTGCTTGCCTGAGGAAATAAAATATTAATTGCAATTGTTAGTACCAGAGTTGGGATAAGCGCTATAATAAATAATAGGATAAGAATTATGTACCAATATTTTTTTATAAAACTTGCAGCAGTTACTGATATTTTAGCTATTGTAACGGGTTCTGCCATTACTGTTTATTTTTAATAAATCTTGATTTTTCATCATAAATTTCCTCATACTGGATTGGATCTACTATCTCGAGCTCATATTTTGAAGCCCTTATTTGGATAACCAGTCTTTGAGAACCTGCTATAAAAATGCCTTTTCCTTTTGCGCCACTGCGTTTTGAACTGCTTCCCCTAAGTATTGCAAGTTCCTTTTCACTGAAGTTGTAAAGTTTTTTTATAACCGGAATATCAGTTTCACCCATCCTGAAAAAAAGCTTGAAATAACTGTTATCTATAATTGCCTGGCCATAACGTTCTATTGAAAGAAAGTCTGGCAGGTTTTGGGTTGCAGTAACAAAACTTATTCCGTATTTTCTGCCTCTTTTAATTGAATTAGATAAAAATTTTAGTGTTTGTGGATTTGAAGGATCTGCAAATTGATGTGCTTCATCAACATATACTCTCTTAGTTTTAATCCTGTCAGTTTTACAAAACTGCCAGGTATCTTTTAGGAGTATGTCATATAACGGTTGGGTAACCGCTTCAGGCAGTCCTGATATATCAAATACTGTAAAGAAATCATAATCCCAGTTTGTCTGGCCGTTAAACATATGGCTATAGGCTCCGCTTATATAGGGTTTCAGTGATGCCAGTATATTTTCCCTTGACTCCTTGGCTTTAGAAGAAACTTTACTGTTTTTAATCTTACTTTTTACTACATCTGAAAGAGTATCCAGTGTCGGAAAAGTCTCAGGCAATATTTTACTGGTAAAATTAATGCCATTTATTTCATAGCAGTCTCTTATATCTTCTTCAAGTAAGGCTTCGTCAAAGGATTTAAGATCAGGCAATACCCATTTAAAAAACATCATGCAGTCCATTATTTTTGTAGAAAGATAGGTCCCTATATCTGTTAAGTCCTCTTCCAAATCGTCGCTGTCTACTATTGTATTTCTTATATGAAACGGGTTTGAGATGATACCGGAAGTGGGGCTAAACTTATATCTTTTTCCCCATGGGTAGTAAAATTCACCTTCAAGGTCAAACATTATTATATAGTCTCTGTATGGAATATGCCTTATTGCATCTGTTTTAATCCTGAAGGACTTGCCGGACCCGGAATCTGCAATTATACATTCATGAGGATTATTATAGATTTTATTGTAGGTATCTATTATAACGAGCCCGCCTGATATAACATTTTCTCCTATAAAGATCCCCTTTGGCTCCATAAGCTCTGAGGAATCGTAAGGTATAAGTGAGGCTATATCTTTTGTAGTTAAGTTCCATACATAATTTTGTGTTATTTTATTTTCAGCAAGTATTGGAAGAGTGGTTATAAACGGGTCATAACCTTTATATTTTAGCTCCGTTGCCTGGCAGTAGACACTTGATATTTTTGAACGAAGAAGATTTGAAAGAGTATTTAACTGCTTAATATCAGGTGCAGATATCGAAATAGTTATATTGGTATCATATAAGGCAATATTGTCATTTCCCAGCTCATTTATCATCTTAACAGCACTTTCCTTTTCAGCCTGGTATTTCTGCCTAAGGGATTCATCCTTTCTTGCATCAAGAGCTTTTGCTCCAATTTCATTAACAGCTTTCGAAAGCTCCCTGGCTATTGTTGCCTTATTTTTAGGCGTTAAAATTATTGAAATATTTATATCGCCTTTTGTATTAAAAACTCTTCTTAGCCACCTGTACCGCTCCGCTGTAGCAGGGTATTTAACTATGGAGTAAAACCTGTAAATTCTATTTTCAATTTCAATATGTCTTCCATCCTTAAAGATTCTTGCGTTTTCAGGAAATATATTTTCTATTTCCCAGTCTTCCTTAAACGGCTCAAGCTGGGAGCTTTCCGGATTCATTCTCTGATATAATAGTGCTTTTATATCTTTTTCAAAAAGCTGGTCCACATACATATCCTGAGTTTCAAGCTCACCCTTAAAAGCCTGATAAGAATCATTTAAAAGCTCCTGAGCTGAATTATAATTTGTATCCTTAACTTCAAAAACCGTATAAAAATTTAAGACATTTCGGCTTCTTCCTGCCATTGACTGGATATGCTTTTTTTGTTCTTCAAGAAGCACCAGTTTAATTTCAGAATTAAGCTCAAGTTTAAACTGCTCTATATTTGAAATATTGGTTTCAATATTTACACCTTCAGATTGTATGTATAATCCAATCCGTCCATCAAATGAGGAAAGTGCCCTTTGTATGGATTCACTTATAATTTCCAGGCTTTCATCAGATAAAAGCTCTCCGTTTACAGGACTTACCTTTAGAACTATTTTATATATACCGTCTTTTGCCACTATCAGATCTCTAATGCTTTCTATTGGCAGACAGAAATTACTCCTGATTTCTTTTGCCTTCTTTGGCTTTAAACCTAGTAAATCTTTTACTAAAGCTAACACTATTTGTATTCCTTTCAAAATATACATCTTTTGTAATTGGTTAAAATCTGGCGATTTATATTTCATTAAAAGAAGGGGGCATAAAAAATGCTGGCAAAATTGTTTGTAGGCAACCCATGGACACCCTTCTTCATATTTCTCA
>CAYNMO010000293.1:0-2950 GCA_964398155.1 uncultured Actinomycetota bacterium
ATTATATATACCTGACATTATTGTATTTTAATCAAGCGGCAATTATAATTAATGCTTAATATAAATGTGTATCAGCAGAACTTTGTTGTATATTAGGAACAGTGCGAAACAGTACATTTGTATAATAGTAATAAGGCAAATTACCAAAGGTATTATTTTGTATTTTTTGCAACCGCCTGGGGCTTCCTGGGGTTCGTAGAAATATTTATTATGATACTTTTCCAGATAAATTAGAAATCTGTTTTACTTATTTGAAGGATAATAAAATATGAAAGAATTTAAACTAGCAGCTATAGATTTAGATGATACCCTGTTAAATGACAAAAAAGATATTTCTGACTATACTGTAGAAATTATAAAAAGTGCTGCAAATAAGGGCATTATTGTAGTGCTCGCAACGGGCAGAAGTTTCAGAGGTGCAAGGAAATATTATGATAAGCTTGATCTTGCTACTCCAATAATTACATGCGGTGGAGCTTTAGTTACCGACAATAATTGCAATGAATTATTTAATCTGCCAATAAGCACTGATATTGCAAAAAAAATACTGATTTTTGCAAAAGAAAATAATGTTCACGCCCAGATAGAAAACAGCACTGGATACTACTTTGAAAACCATAACAAATATTCAAGGCAGCATGAAATTTTTTATGGTTTTCCGGGGGATGAAACTCCTGATTTGATTAATAAAGAAAATATAAAAGCATCAAAAATACTTATTCTTGGTGAACCAGATAATCTAGACATTATTCAGCCGAAAGCTAAAAAATTATTTCCAGAACTTCTTATCTCACGCTCACTGCCTTCATTTCTTGAATTTAATAATCCCGGATCTTCAAAGGGCGCAGCTCTTCATTTTTTAGCTTCTTATTTTTCAATAAATAATAAAAATATAATTGCTTTTGGGGATAGCGATCTGGATATGCAGATGCTTAAGTACGCAGGATTTTCAGTAGCGGTAGGTAATGCTTCCCAAAAAATAAAAACCCTTGCAGACTATGTAACAGAAAGCAATAATGAAGATGGGGTAGCTAAAGCAATTAAAAAATTTTTACTTTAGTTACCTGAAGTGTACTTTTTCCAAAGGACTATAATTTAAAATATTAAAAAGGAGCAGACTTATGGAACTTAGTTTTTATCTTCCAACAAAAATAATAATGGGAAAAGGATGTATTATTAAAAATTCGAATCTATTTTTAAAAACAGGGAAAAAAGCTTTTGTAATTACGTATCCAGTAAGTAAAAACAATGGTTCGCTTGATGATGTAGTAGCAGCCCTTAAGTCTCAAAACTTGGATTACGACATCTTTCTGGACGCTCCTTTAAATCCTGAGCTTAAGGATATGAAAAAACTTGGAGGTATTGCTTCAAAAGCAAAAGCAGACATGATTATAGGTATTGGAGGAGGTTCTGCCCTTGATAGCGCAAAAACGGTAGCTGTCCTTGCTGTAAATGACATCCCTGTTGAAGATCTTTATAAAAATGTGTTTAAAAATAAGCCCCTCCCAGTAATTACTGTACCTACAACTGCGGGTTCCGGCAGCGAGGTTACTCCTTATTCGGTTCTTGCTATTAAGGAAAAAAATGTAAAAAAATCATTTGGAAATGAAGATCTTATGAGTCCGGTTTATGCATTCCTTGATGCTACATATACTGAAACACTGCCACCACAAATTTCTGCAGACAGCGCTGTTGACGCTCTTTCACATGGTCTTGAGGGCTTTATCAGGAAAGGCAGTAACTGGATTTCAGATATGCTTGGAATTACTATCTTTAAGAATTTCGCAGATTGCAGAAAAGCACTTTCAAAAGGTAAATTTAATTTTGAAGAAAGAGAAAAACTTTTATTTAATGCTGCCCTCTCAGGCATTATGATAAACCATATGCGCACTCTTGCTGTGCATGCAATGGGATACGCACTGACAATGAACAGGGGGCTTTCACACGGATGCGCTTGCGGTGTACTTCTTGGAGCTTTCATGGAATACATTTATCCAGAGTGCAGCAATAAGGCAGACAAAATGTATCATGCGCTGGGAGTGAAAAATACTGAGCAGTTCAGCTCTATGATAGACAGCATTTTAAAATACAAAGAAACTTATACGGTATCAGAGCTTGAACGTTATACTGATGAAAGTTATGAGCCTGCAGCAGCAAAACCAAACCCGCGCAATGTCGACAGGGCTGCCGTTCTTGAAATATTTAAAAAGGCATTGATATAAAGTAAAAGTGAAATTATATTGTTGAAGTTGATATAATTTATATTATAAGGGTGATATATATTGGACCCTTAAGGGCATTTTCTATTTCTGAAAGGCTCTCAGGGGGGGGATTAATGTAAGACCACCTGAAATATCTATGTCTGTAATACTAATGTCTTTTATAGTAAATGTTGCCCTTATAAGGCCCCGGGAGCCTTATAATTACCTTGTGTCCTGCCATTTATCAGAGACTGGGTTATGGGTTTTTAAAAAAATAATAGACCAGCATTGGCCTGTATTCTTTAAGAGTAAGGAGATTAAGATATGGCTAAAACAAAAGTTGAAGCGGGCATATGCGGCTTTGTAACAGAAATAGAAGCAAATTCTGCAGATTTCCAGAATGTTTCTTTCACTATAAATACAAACTGCAATAATCTGGCAAAGCTGCCGGAAATAATAAAAACCTGTGACGCTTACCAGGAACTTAAAAATGGTTCTGAAGGCGAGATTTTTAAAACAACAAAAAGCGAACTTAAGTCCATGTGCACAGCATGTGTGGTTCCTTCAGCTGTTTTTAAAACCATGCAGGTAGCTGCAGAATTGGCACTCCCAAAAAATGTAAGCATTGAAATAACAAAATGATTTAATCTTAAATAGCATCTGTAAGTCTTTATTTTTCAATTATTGAATTAACTTTAATATTTATCCTTATTGAATCGATTTTTAAATTATTTTATTGATACCAAAAT
>CAYNMO010000294.1:0-2902 GCA_964398155.1 uncultured Actinomycetota bacterium
AGAAGACCAGAAAAATTCCTAAACTTGAGATTGAAAGGGCAGAATTATACAGAGAAGATTTTATCAGGAGAAAAAAATATGAGGAAAAATTCTAAGAGGGAAATCCTTTTCATTATTATTTTGGGTCTTGAGTAAAGCGAAAGGAATGGTTATAAACATGGGTGATTTACAAGAATATATAGATAAAAGAAAGAAAACAGATAAAGAGTTTTCAATTAATTTTGACGAAGGTTACAGGCAATTTAAGATTGGCATAATATTGCGGCAGGCACGTGAATCAGCAGGGTTGACTCAGCAGGAGCTCGCCAAACAACTTAACACAAAAAAGAGCGCTATATCAAGGATAGAAAATCATGCTGAAGATATAAAACTGTCGACATTGATTCGCATGGTTTCATCCCTGGGAAAGAAACTGAATATTGATATTTATTAAAATAGTTTAAATCAGGAAACATATGCAATACAAAGTTGGTATGAAAAAAACAGAAGAGGGCTATTTAATCCTTGCACCTGGCCTTTCCGGTTACTGGTCTCAATGAAAAACAGATTACGAGGCTTTAGAAAATATTAAAGATGCAATTCATGGATATTTGGAGGTTTAAGGAATTATTACAGCAGGGATTGTAAGATATACCGGATTTAGTATGGAGGAATTCAAAAGATTTTTATAGGAATTAGGAAGTTTAAATAATTATGATAGATATGCAACTGCTCAACAGAATCACATACAATTCTGAAGTTATGGTCGGGAAACCTACAATAAGGGGTTTAAGAATATCTGTTGATCAAGTTTTAAAAGCACTGGCTGCAAATATAGATGTCCAGGATATATTGTCGGATTATCCTGAGTTGGAAAGAGAGGACATACAGGCAGTTCTTTTATATGCCGGACAACTGGTGGAAGAAGAGAGAGTGTTTAAAGCAGGGGTGTAATGAAAATTGACTTATATAATTAAAAGTGTAAAATTCTAAAAAACTAATAAAGGAGAAGCTAAATGAATGACAAATTATGCTCTCTTATCTTTTATCTTATTAAAAAAATCCCAAATCTCAATAAAACAGAAATTGTTAAGTTAAGCTATCTTGCTGATTACAATTTTTTTAAATTTTTTAATACAAAGATAACAGGAGTTAATTATAAATATCACAATCATGGTCCTTTTAGTAAGGCTATCTATGATTGTATCGATAGATTGGAAAATGAAAACATTTTAAAACAAGATGAAAAAATATCAGTTAACAAGCATAGGAAATATTACTCATTTTCTATTGCTGAAAGTTTCGATATTGATAAATTTTTGAATAAGCAGGAATTGGAAATCCTTGATTTTGTTGTTTCTGAATATGGAAATCTTGGGTATGAAAAGTTAACCGAACTATCATACAAAACAGAACCAATGCAAAATGCTAAAAAAGACGAAGAATTAAATTTTTGCGATATTAGAAAATCAATACAGGATAAAATATCTAAAGTTAAAAAGGATTCTTTGGATAACTATTCAGGAGAACCTCCCGAATTTAAGGAGAATGATGATTTTTTAGATTATCAATATAAAATTATGTCAAATTAGTTATGGCCATACCCATTATTTTTGAACGTGGTTCCGTTTACTACTGTAAAGATTTAAAGTTGCTCTCGGGAAAAGACGAAATAACCGTTAGAAATAAATATATCCTGATTCTGCAAGGTGGTAATTTTTTTAAGAATTCAAATAAAGTAAATATATTATTAAGTACAAAGCAAAAGACAAATCCAGAAAATATTTACCCAACTGAAGTATTAATTAAAGCTTCCCAAGATGGCTTCCCTGAAGATACAAAATTTAATTGTGCAGAAATTTATATTATGCATAAGGTTGATATTTTGAAATCAGAATTAAAACTTAAACTTAGCAAAGAAGTTATGGACAAGATAGGCGAAAAAATAATCGTAGGGTTACAAATAGTTTAAAAATTTTGGTGAGCTGGTTTATAAGTCTAATTATAAAAATCAAATTGAAATTAACTAAAAGAAAAAATCCTTTATTATTGGAAATCGATGAAAACTTTAATCCTGCTGTTACTGAGGAAGGTGAAGAGTTTTTTCCAAATGGATATTTTGTGTTTAATATAACAAAAATGCTTAATTTTATAAGCAGCAATAAGGAAATATTTGAACTTAAAAATATCAGTATTAAAGAATACAGAAGAGGCACGGCTGTTATTAATGAAAGCCATGTTGATAAGGTTGATATAACTGTCCCTATTATTCTGGCTGAAATTAGCCCTGGAAGATATAACGTTATTGATGGAAATCATAGGATTGAAAAAGCTCATAGATTAGGAGCTGAAACTATACCTGCATATGTTCTAACTATGAGACAGCATCTTCCTTTTTTAACAACAGTTGAAGCCTACCGTGCTTATGTAGGGTATTGGAACGAAAAAGTTATGTTGTTGAGAACCGAATTCTGCTATTCCCATTTTAATTGATGAATATCACTAACCATGTCTTAAGATATATATTGATATCATAAAGACCTGGGAGGATATATAATTATTAACATGAATAAAGGCGGATTTTCCTGGAAAAGATTAACGGGAATAACAAGGATTAAATCCAATATTTCCAGAAGTATTGGTATCCCACTTACCAGAAGCGGCAGGCAAAGAAAAATGGGCTCAGCAATAGGGTGCTGCAGCTTTTGGGTTTTTAGTTTTACAGTTCTTGTAGTTATTCTGGTATCGATATTATTTTATTTTATATAGCACATCAAATAAATAGACTGGAAAATGAACCAGAGTCTCTTAAAGGGGTATTTTAATCCTCAAATATAAACCTTGCTATAATCTAAATCACAATTTCCATGTGTAATCCTCTGCCATCGAGTTCCGGTTCTTCAGGGAGCCTGATAATATTTCC
>CAYNMO010000295.1:0-2876 GCA_964398155.1 uncultured Actinomycetota bacterium
GGTCTTTCATCAAGGATATTATATGACAGACAAAAGGCAGGAATAGATCCTCTCTCGGAGGAAAGTATTTTTTCAGTATCAACCGGCCCCTTAACAGGTACAGGTCTTCCTGTTGTTTCCAGATTTAATATATCGGGTAAATCACCGCTAACAGGCGGCTGGGGAGATGCAAACGCACGCGGATATTTTGGTCCGACATTAAAATTTGCTGGATATAACGCTATATTTTTTGATGGTATTTCAGAAAAACCAGTTTATCTTCTGGTGGAAAATGAAAAAATTGAAATTATTGATGCTCAGTTTCTATGGGGAAAAGATACCTACGAAACAGAAGATCTTCTAAAGGAAAAATATGGAAGCAAAGCCCAGGTTGCCTGCATTGGACCATCAGGTGAAAAACTCTCAAAAATAGCCGCAGTAATTACCACCAAGGGCAAGGCTGCTGCAAGATCTGGTCTTGGCGCACTTATGGGCTCAAAAAAATTAAAAGCTGTTGTTGTTATAGGCAGTGAAAAATTAAAGATATCAAAGCCTGATGAGTTTGAAATTTTAAGAAAGAAATATATGAAACAGATAAAAGACGGAGTAGGCTACTCCGGATTTTATGCATCTACAGGTACACCCGGTTATGTTGAAACAGGTGCAATGAATGCTGATTCTCCGGTAAAAAACTGGTTTGGACTTTCAAAAGAGCTTGGAAATATTGATGAATATAAATATTCCAATATGGAAAAATATATAGTCAGAAGAGGTACCTGCCATAAATGTCCGATGGGCGACTGGAAAGAAGTTATCGTAAAAGATGGCCCCTATGCTTCAGTCGAAGAGTCTCATATCCCAGAGTATGAAACCACTTCAGCCTTTGGCAGTTACTGCTGTAATACTAATTTTGAATCAATTATTAAATGCAATGATATCTGCAACAGATACGGCATAGACACAATATCGACCGGAGCAATAATTTCCTTTGCCATGAGCTGTTATGAAAACGGAATTTTAACAAAAAAAGATACTGATGGTATTGAATTAACATGGGGAAATCATGATGCAGTAGTAAAAACAACCGAAAAGATAGCTAAAAGAGAAGGATTCGGGGAAATACTTGCTGATGGAGTTAAAATAGCTTCTGAAAAAATTGGAAGAGGTTCCGAAAAATATGCAATACATGTTGGCGGACAGGAACTTCCGGCTCACGACTCAAGATATGAGCCAAGCATGGCAAGCATTTATAGAAATGAGGCAACTCCTGGAAGACATGGCCAGGCTTCGCAATACAGTGTCCCTCCAAAACTTGCTGAACTTCTGCCAGATGTTGATTTTAGTTTTAGTTTTGGCAATAAAAGAAATATATTTACCGGAAGGGCAAAAGCCCAAAAAGCATTATCAGCACTTAATCACTGCGTAAATGCTATTGGTATGTGTTTATGGGGATATCTTGGAACAGAAGCAACTTTCATGCACGAATGTTTCTCTGCAGTAACAGGATGGGACGTTGATTTAAAAGAGATGCTTGCTACAGGTGAAAGGATTGGCAATATGAGAATGGCTTTTTCCATAAGGGAGGGCCTGGTACCTGTTAAACTTGCTTATCCTGAAATAGCACGAGGAAATCCTCCGCTCACGGCGGGTCCTACCAAAGATATTACTCTTGATCTTGAGTTAATAACAAAAGAGTTTTGCCAGGAAATGGGTTGGGATTATGACACAGGCAAACCATCCAAAGACAAACTAAAAGAACTGGGTCTTGAGGATTTAATAAAAGATTTGTGGGGATGATGAGCACCCTGCGCTGAATTTTTATACAATTTTAAGCAAACATCGGAGCTTTTTTGATCCAGATGTTTGCTTAATAATTTTATGTAGTGTAATTTAGGTCTAATAGGATTTAATTTCCGCTTAGGCTGTTTATATAAATCAGGAGTTTACGCAAAAAAGTTTACAGATTCGATCCCGATGGTAAGCTTGTTTTCAATTGCAATTAATGTTTAAAATATAACTATTGTAATGAGCTCATCCGCTAAAAAAGTCCATGCATTTTACTTTATTTCTAAAGTTATTTTAAAATTATTCAATTATTTTCCCATAAAAACAGGTCATAGAATCCCTGTCCACCAGTTGTTTGTGTTCAAATTTAATAGCTTCCATTTCTGGTGAGCTGGTGATTTCTTTCCACCTGTCCCAGCTTTCAACATTAATTACTTCAAATATATCACATCTCTTATCAGGTCCTTCGATAATATGAACATCAAATTTCTCAACACCTTTAAAACTTTTAACTGTTTTCTGATCTCTCTCTATAGACCACTTTCTGTATTCTTCCATGCTTACGCCTTTTTTTAAGCAATAAATATAAATTGCCGTGATCATTAAAAACCTCCTTATAAAGTAAGCCTTCTTTGTGAGAAAATTTATCTGACGTATAAATAATCTTTATATTCTATATTGTTTATTCTTTTAAGATCCAGCCAGTACGCAAACTCCTCAAGACAAGCACTGACATCTTTAAGGACTATTGGGAAATGATGCTGCAAACTGTTTAATAATATTGTATTTACAAGATCAATGACTTTTATTGGTTTTCCATATAGCTTCAAGTCACCCACCCAGCCTCTGCTGCCATCCCAGGATTCCTTTTTCTCGTCAAAAGTTTTCCCGGTGAAGTAATAAAAAGAATCACATCTCTTTGTTAATCTAAATGCTGTTATATCGCTTACAGGAAATACCATATCTGTTATTGGCCCAAGATTGACAAACTCTTTTTCCTCAGCAAATTCAGCACAGTAATGATGATTGCAGGAAACACCGCAATTATTGGCCATTTCAAAAGGCGCAGAACCACAATGCAACAAAAGTATTGATTCATCCTCCTCATCACA
>CAYNMO010000296.1:0-1022 GCA_964398155.1 uncultured Actinomycetota bacterium
CCAGGCAAACATGGTAATGATAAGGATTACAGACAAAAACGAGATAACATTTAAACATTGTGGAATTGTTATATAAAGATGCTTTTTGAGCCATGAGGCCCCGTCAATCTCTGCAGCTTCGTACAGCTCCTGGTTTACGCTTAAAAGTCTTGCAAATATCATTATTATGGAAAAACCAAGCTCTTTCCACATGATTACAAACATCAGGGTCCATAGGGAATATTTAGAGGAGCCAAACCAGTCCCGTATTAAAAAATCAAGCCCTAATTTTTCAAGAAAAAAATTCAATATACCGTTTAACTGAAATATATA
The DNA here is from genome assembly GCA_964398155.1 of uncultured Actinomycetota bacterium. Taxonomy (GTDB): domain Bacteria; phylum Actinomycetota; class Humimicrobiia; order Humimicrobiales; family Humimicrobiaceae; genus JAMDDL01. The sequence goes on from CAYNMO010000296.1 coordinate 313, forward strand.
GCCAAATACAACACCTATAACGGGAATGGCTAAAATATAAGGGAGAAACAGTGTGAATCTGTAAAATTTCCATCCTGCCATTCTTTCATATAACAGAACCGCAAAAAATATGGCCAACACCAGAATAACAGGCACCGATAAAAGCAAAATAAAATTATTCTTAAGGCCGGCAATAAATCTCGGGTCATTAAAAATATTAATATAATTGGAAAAACCGATATACTTTACATTGGTGCCGCTGATTCTCATAAAAGAATATTGGATAACTTTGACAAGCGGGAACAGGTATATAAATCCTATAATCAGGGCAGCAGGCAAAAGAAATAAAGTTATTTCCGTGAATTTTTGTCTGTTTCGCATTTTTTATTCTTTTACATTTTTTATTATTATTTTTAAAAATTTGTCTTTTTCCAATTTTACATGCAGGAAAAACTTTCTTTTAGTTTTCCCTGCATGTTAATCAGTTTAGATTTCCCTTTATAATTATGGGATTTAAAAGAATCACTAAAATATCAACAGTGTTTTAATCCCCAAAAATCTCACCAAAGGAATCATACCAATCTGTCATTTGTTTTAACCTGTCAGGTTCAGTTTCCCTGTAAAGCTTTGCCACAGCCTCCACACGCTTTGCGGCCTCTTCAGGGGTGAGGTTTTCATCAATGAATTGCTGTGCAACAACATAATTGCCGTCAACATTTACTTTTACAGGC
>CAYNMO010000296.1:1032-2843 GCA_964398155.1 uncultured Actinomycetota bacterium
GTCATCACAGGGAGGTGCACCTGATTGCAAATACATTGCATTCAAACGTTCAGCGGAATGCAGGTACAGTAAAAAGTCTGCAGCAGCTTCTTTATTCTCTGACCATTTAGTTATGGCAAAAACCTGGGAGCTTGCATCAATCATATTAGGTTTCGTCCAGCCATCTCCTGCCTCCTCGACAACCGGAGCAGACATAAAACCTACCTTATCTGCACCCATAGCATTTATCCAGCTTACGCCAGAAGATAATACGCCAAAGGTTATAGCGCCTTTTCCGGCCATGAATTCTTCCATCCCCTGATAGAGCTGTATTGATTCATAATCATTATTCAAATATCCTTTATCCCTAAGCATCCCGAAATATTTCCACCATGTGGCATATTTGGGATCAGTATAACTTGCCTTACCGACAGAAGGGGCCATAAATTCAGCGGGTGTTTCTCCACCCAGCCACTGGCCTCCAAGCCATCCCTGCATCCAGCCTCCCTGGATGCCTTCCTGGTTTCCAAGAACGAACGGAGAATACCCTGCAGTTTTAATAGCCTCGCAGGCCGTCATGAGCTCTGTCCAGGTTGCTGGGGGTTTTTCTGGATCAAGTCCAGCTTCTTTAAAGATGTCTTTATTATACCCGAATACCATTGGAACCATGTACCATGGCAGGCCCCATATCTTGCCGCCCATCAATTGTTCATCTTTTGTGAAAACATGGTCAAGCTCTTCTTGTGAAATATAGTCAGAGATCGGTACAATGTAATCATTCCATGCATCTTCTATACAATAGATCCCGCCCCAGAAATATTGAATATCAGGTCCTTCCCCTGCTGCTCCAGCGGCTCTGAATGCTTCAACTAAAGCTTCTGTGGATTGAAGAACAACCTCAAAAGTAACATTCGGATGCTCTTTTGTATACATTTCGGTGCTTTCCTTCATAAAACCTTCAAGCCCTGGTGCTTCCTGCTCACCCCACCACCAGATTACAAGCTTTACAGGTTCACCGGTTGTGGTCTCTGCAGCGGCTGTTGTTGTTTCAGCGGCGGCGGCTGTAGTTTCAGCGGCGGCGGCTGTAGTGGCTTCGGATGTGGTAGTTTTGCAGCCAATCAGCGAAAAAGTGGCTACCATTGTTACGATGACTGCTATCACAATTAATAGCGATAAAAGCCTTTTCATTTCTCCTCCTCCCAAATTCTTTCCTTAAATATTATAAGACATGAAACAATATTTTTTCTCACCTCCTTATAGTCAACTGTTCAAAAAATTTTATTGCAGATCTTTAATATTATATTATCTTTTAACTTCTTCTAATAATTTTTACAGTAATTTAAAAAATCTGGTATATTCAATCAGTGTTTTAAAAATTTATTTTTTTAATTAGAAAATCTATTTGATTTGCATGAGTCACGAATAATTAATTCCGGCTTGATGATAATTTTCCTCGGCAAAATCCTTTCTTTAGGGTTCTCGATCTTCATTATCAGTCTTTCTGCAGATAATCTTCCAAGTTCATAGTCCGGCTCGCTGACTGTTGTAAGCGGTACACGTGATATTGATGAATATTTAATGTCATCAAAACCTATCAGAGACATGTCTCTTGGTATCTCCAGGCCCATGTCATAAATTGCTTTCATTGCCCCTAAAGCAATAAAATCGTTGACTGCAATTATAGCTGTAAATCCTCTTTTTAATTCAATCATTTTTTTGACACAAGAATAACCGTCATCAAAGCTGATTAAGGGTTCGGAAAAATAGTTATTATCATAAATGATTTTATGTTTTTTTAAAGTATCCTTAAAGCCTTTAATCCTGACATCAAC
>CAYNMO010000297.1:0-2840 GCA_964398155.1 uncultured Actinomycetota bacterium
ACCATTCCAGTTATAGGTATACCAACCAGATTGGGCCTTGAATTTGGCTATGGTCCAGTAGAAGTAATGAGTCAAACGGAGTTAATCAGTGGTTTTAATACAGAAGCTCCGGGAAGTTGTCTATAGATACTTATTTTTTAAAATGGTTCTGATGAGTCGCGGTGGAGGTAATAATTTCCATAGACAAATCATCCTTTAGATGCAAAAATATATCTAATGGACAAAAGGCCATTAGCTGTAATTAGCACATTCCTCATAATTGGCATTGTTTTAGGCTGGTTCCTGCTTGATAATGTTAGGCTTTCCTATGTGTTTGTAGCTACCTTAATCTTTATTTTATTTACAGTCATATTTTTAAAATTCCTTAAGATTTCAAAAATATTTTTATATTTATCAATAATCTCTCTCGGTTCGCTTTTATATTTAAATTCCAATATATTTCCGCCAGATCATATAAGCTACTTTTTGGGAAAAGATAAAGTTAAAGCAGAAATAACAGGCATTATAAAAAGCCCTATTGAGACAAGAGCGGTTTATTATGGGAAAGTCAACTCAAAGTATATTTTTGAATTAGAAAGCATAAATGGCTTAAGAATAACTGGACTGGCGCTAATCAGGATACAGGCGGAAAAGGATTATCAATATGGAGATAGGTTGTTTGTAAAGGGGGTAATAAAGAGGCCATTCGAAGGCGTCATTACGAGGAGCGAACGAAGTGAGCGAAGAAGCAATTTCAAAAAAGAAAAGATTGCCTATAGTACTCCGCAATCTAGCAATGGCAAAGTTAATTTCGATTACCGCAAATATTTGGAAAACCAGAACATCTTCTCAATCATAAATGTATCGGAGAAAAATGTAACATTCCTAGCGCATAATTACAAAGTAAATACTGTCCTGAGATTTGCCTATTTTGTCCGAGATAAGTTTAAAAACCAATTCCTTGAAAAGATGCCACTTGAGAGTGGAGCTTTCTTAAGGGCAATTTTACTTGGTGATCGTTCTGAACTGCCTAAACGCTTACAAGAATCCTTTCGAAATTCAGGTACAATGCATATACTTGCGATAAGCGGTTTAAATGTGGCGCTTCTTGCAGGCGCATTTTTATTTTTATTCAAACTTTTGAGGCTGAAAAGAGAGATTTATTATATACTGACCATGCTGTCTTTGATATTTCTGATGATGCTTACAGGCTCAAGCGCATCTGTGGTAAGGGCTACTATTATGTGTATTGTTTTTTTAACAGGCAGGTTGTTAGGGAGGCCGGTGGATGCGTATAATTCTCTCGGCACAGCAGCTCTTATCATACTTGTAATAAATCCAAAAGATGTTTTTGATGTAGGGTTTCAACTTTCATTTACAGCAGTATGGTCAATGGTATATTTTATGCCGAAATTAACGAGGTTTGTAAACAAGGATTGGAATTTTTATATCAGGAAATACCTGCTGGAGCCGCTGGCAATTTCAATCTCCGCTACGCTGGGCACATGCCCTCTTATTATGTATTATTTTAAGATGGCTACGCCGATAGCTGTTATTTCTAATATTTTGATAGTTCCGCTAATGTTTATATTGATGATAGGAGGCTTATGTTTTATTGCATTAGGATGGATGCCATTTATCGGATCTTTTATATCAAATTTTAATAATATCCTGGCGAATGTTATATTTTTTCTGGCAGATTTTTTTGCAGGTGTAAAGTTTGGTCATTTTAATATATAATGCAGGTTACAAATAGAAATATGAAAGTTATTGCTAAATAGTTTATTAAAAAATGGGAAAATCCTTAGAAACTACGATATATAATAAGTTTACAAATGAGATACGCCTGATTTGTAATTTACTAAAAGAAGAAAACGGCAATAAAAATTTTGATCACATAAAGGAGATGCTGAGCAAAGATTGCATTGACTGGGATATATTTTTAGCAGAATCAGAATTTCATGAAATTTCAGAAATATTATACAGTATTTTCGAAAGAAATAGTTTTGCTATAGATGTTATCCCAAAAGATATTATTGATAAATTAGAAAGAAGATTTTATGGTACTTGCATAAGAAATGCAGGATTATGGAATGAGTATAAAGTTTTAAATAATAAATTTAAAAACGCAGGTATTGAACATATACCATTAAAAGGGATTATCATTAATAATTTTTTATATCCGGATCCCGGGGCGAGAAGAATGGCAGACATTGATATTTTAATAAAAAAAGAAGACCTTTTTAAAATTAATGAATTATTGATAAAAGAAAACTATTGCACAAAACATCAAAGAAATTTAGAATATGCAATTAAGGAAAAGGAGAGCTTTTTAGAATTTAGCAGACTTGACAAAGAATCAGGTATGAAATTTGATGTTGATTTACAGTGGACTGATGAAGTTGATGCAGAAGATCCTAATAAGATAGTTTTAACAAATGCCTTTAAAAGAAGGAACAAAATTACAGTAGAAGATATAGATATCTTCATGCTCTCTCCTGAAGATATTTTTTTTAATCTTTGCCTACACCAAAGAAGATTTGGAAAGACTATAATCTTTAAATACTTGTATGATATGGCATTGTTATTGAAAAGATATGAAAATAGCCTAAATTGGGGTTTTATTATAGAGGAATGTAAAAAAAACAAGCTTAAGTCATTAGTTTCTACAACGTTGTATTTTGTTAGTTCGTTACTTGGCACATCTTACTCAAGGATTATACCCAAAAATTATAATATAAGGCCTTTTAAAAATAAAATATTATTTTATTTCTATTGCAATATGATGTTTAAAAATAATAAAAGATTACAGATAGCTGACAAAATGGGTATAAGATATATCTTATACCTTTTTTTAGTAT
>CAYNMO010000298.1:0-2832 GCA_964398155.1 uncultured Actinomycetota bacterium
GGTCCCAAACGTGTGGGTCTTGAAAGTTTGTTTGGCAGCGGGCTTTTGCTTCTTTCCAAATATCCCATAATATCTTCAAACGTATTTTGTTATGGCAGCAGAGCCGGAAGTGATATTTTTGCCAGCAAAGGCGTTATCTATGCAAAAATTAAAACAGGTGAAGGCGCTAATGACTATATTCACTTCTTTACCACACACATGCAGTCCCATTCATATATTTCTTCCAGAGAAAAAAATATTGAAGAGCTCCTTGGATTTGTTTCGAACATAATATCTGATGATATTAAAAAAAATCAGGTAATAAATCCTGTAATTATAACAGGTGATTTTAATGTAGTTGCAAATTCAGACAATAAAGAAATATCACCCGATTACAGTTTTTTAACTGAAAATATCAATTCCATGTGCACCAGAATAAACAGCATTTTGGGTAATGGGGCATTTTATCTCAAGGATTTATGGCTTCAAAAAAATCCGGCCGATGCAGGGTATACCTGGATAGCCAAAAACGCAGAAGAAATAAAAAACAGCCCCTATGGTGAACTTGGAAATACAATAGCCATTGAAAAAAAAGGGGCAGAGAGGATAGATTATATTTTTTATTTTGAAGGAAGCAGCAGTTTTAAAATTGAAAATTTAAACATTAATCTGGTCCCCAAAAAACCCGAAAAAATGTACAGCTTTAAAAATGGAAAACTTAAAAGCTATACCTTGTCCGATCATCTGGGCCTTGACGCCGAATTTAAAATAGTAAAGTAAAAAATATTGGCTGACAGCAAAAATCAGTATATAATTCTGTATTGAGTTAATTTGGTGCAATATATTTTTAACGGCTTAAGTAAACAGACTGCTTTTAAAATAATTTAAATTTGAAAATAAATATAAAAGTTAAAAAATGATATTAAAAAATCTCTTTAGTCCTGGAAGAATAGGTAATCTCGGATTAAAAAACAGAATTATCTTTCCGGCCATGGCAACTCTCCTTTGCGAAAACGGAGGTTTTGTCTCAGAAAGACTGGCAGCATACCACTCTGCAAGAGCAAAAGGCGGGACCGCTCTCAGCATAGTTGAGGTTGCAGGAGTTCATCCGACAACCATTGGTAATGGGAAGTTCGGTCTTGGTATCTACGACGACAAGTTTATTCCCGGCTTAAAAGAACTTTCTGCTTCAATAAAAAAATCCGGAGGCGTGCCGGCTATTCAGCTGTGGCATGCCGGCAGGCAGATAAATGGGAAAGATGTTCTTTCGGGCTATATTGTTGCACCATCACCAATCCCATGTCCTGTATGCAAAGAGATGCCGAGTGAACTTGGCTGGTATGAAATTCAAAATATTATAGAATCATTTGGTGACGGGGCAGCAAGGGCAAAGGCAGCAGGTTTTGAAGCGGTCGAGGTTCATGGTGCGCATGGGTATCTTATCTGCCAGTTTCTCAGCAGATATTCAAACAGGAGAGAAGACATTTATGGCGGCAGCCTTGAAAACAGAACAAGATTTGCAACAGAAATAATAAGTAATATAAGATCAAAAACAGGCAGAGATTTCCCGCTGATCTTCAGATTAAGCGCGGATGAATTTGTTGAGAAAGGAATCGAAATTGAGGAAGCGGTAGAGATTGCAAAAATAATGGAAAGCGCCGGAGCAGATGCTATACACGTATCTGCCGGAAATTATGAAACACTTCAATATGTCTGCCCTCCAATGGATATTATTCCTGCATTTAACGTATGCAGGGCTGAGGCAATCAGGAAAGCGGTTAATATTCCGGTAATTGCGGTCGGCAATATAAATGACGCGGTTCTTGCCAATAAAGTTATTGCAGAAGGAAAAGCTGATTTCATAGCAATTGGCAGAGGACAGTTGGCCGATCCAGACTTTTGCAATAAAGCATTTAATGATGACTTTGACAGTATTCTCAAATGCATCTCCTGCAATCAGGGATGTTTTGACAGGCTACTATTTGAAAAAACATATGTGTCCTGTCTCCTTAACCCATCAAGCGGACGTGAAAAAGATTTTGGAGTCATTAGCTCCAGAAGAACTTCCAACCCTAAAAAAATTCTGGTGGCTGGCGGGGGCCCTGCCGGATTGGAAGTATCAAAGCTTTTGGCAGAAAACGGACATAAGGTTATTTTATGTGAAAAATACGAAAGGCCAGGCGGTCAGTTCATGCTTGGAAGTCTTGCTCCCGGAAAAGAAATGGTAGGAAGGTCAGTTTTAAAGATGGCAGATCTGGCAGTAAAGGCAGGTGCACAGATAAGACTTGGAACAGAAGTTACAATTAAAGTCATAAAAGATATTAATCCTGATTTTGTGATAGTAGCTTCAGGCTCAGTTCCTGTTATCCCGGCTGCTCTTCAGGAAGCAGCAACTGAACTTTTTAAGAAAAATGCTGCTGCCACTGCCCAGGATATCCTAAAAGGAGAAATAACAGCCGGCCAAACTGTGGCTGTTATTGGCGGAGGAACCACGGGCATAGAGGTTGCAGAGTTTCTTGCCGTGCAGGGTAAAAATGTAACAGTAGTAGAGGCAGAGAATGAGATAGCTGCCGGAGTGAGTCCTTTAAGGAGGCCGTTTATATCAAAAAAATTATCGGATCTGGGTATTATATTATTTACCGGGGCAAAATATCTTAATATTGGGAATGGGTTTATAGAGGCAGAGACAAACGGCATGAAAAAGAGGTTTGAAGGTATTGAAACTGTGGTATTTGCCTGCGGAGTAAACAGTGAAGTCAGTCTTTTGAAATTGCTTAAGGACGAAGGTATCCCTTATTTTATTACAGGAGACGCACTTAAACCCTCAAATGCACTTGATGCGATCTGGTCAGC
>CAYNMO010000299.1:0-1966 GCA_964398155.1 uncultured Actinomycetota bacterium
AGGCGACAGCCGAGTGAGTCCGCGGCTCTGCAGCGAACCGAAGGTGAGACGAAAGACCGAATCCTCTCGCCCCGACCATTTATATAAGATTTAAAAGTTAACTTTAGTTGGGTGTTTAAATTAGCCGGTGGCTGATTTAAACCAAGGATTCGAAAGGACGGAGCGAAGGCGACAGCCGAGTGAGTCCGCGGCTCTGCATATATTTTTTTTAAATTTGAATTAAATAACTCCGATGGAAATTAAAAGAAAAATCAAATTTGGCACAGACGGCTGGAGAGACATAATTGCCGATAACTTTACCTTCGAAAACGTCAGACTTGTCGCTTTTGCAATAGGGAAGCATCTAATTGACAGCAAACAGTCCCAAAAAGGTATTTTTATTGGATTTGACAACAGGTTTTTATCAGAAGATTTTGCACTTCAGGCAGGTTATGCGCTTTCAAGTCTGGGTATTAAGATATTTCTTTCAAAGGAATCCGTCCCAACTCCAATAACTGCATTTATGGTTTTGGATCTGAAGCTTGATGGTGCAATCATGATCACAGCAAGCCATAATCCTCCAAAATATAATGGTATTAAATTTATTCCACATTACGGAGGACCTGCAGAAGATTCAATTACAAAGGAAATAGAAAAAAATCTTAATTTATATATTGATAAAGAGCAGGAAGTGCCTTTACTGAAAAAATACGAAGATTTTTTAAAGGAAATATTTTTAGTTTCAGATTACAGAAATTATAAAAAACATTTATTTGAAATAATAGACACTGATTTAATTAAAAGAGCAGATCTTAGAGTAGCTGCTGATGTAATGTTTGGTGCCGGCAGCCATGTTTTTCCTGAAATATTAAGTAATGACCTCGGTCTTGAAACAAAAATTTTAAACGATACAAAAGACGCTTTTTTTGGGGGAAAACTCCCTGATCCATCGTCAAAAAATCTTGAAAATTTAAAAAATGAAATACTTGAAAACTCATTTGAAATAGGCCTGGCTCTTGACGGAGACGCAGACAGATTTGGTATTATTGATAACAGAGGAGTTTTTATAAGCCCAAATAATGTAATATCATTGATTTTATATTACCTGGCTGAAGTAAAACATATTGGCGGGCCACAGTATAAAGCTGTAAGATCAGTTGCCACTACGCACCTTATAGACAAAATTTGCTTAAAATATAAAATAAATATTGTAGAAACCCCTGTTGGCTTCAAGTATGTCGGCAAGGAAATGCAGAGCGGCGGCACAGTAATAGGTGGGGAAGAAAGCGGCGGACTTAGTATTATTGGGCATATACCCGAAAAAGACGGAATACTTGCGTGCCTTTTGCTTTTAGAGATACAGAGTTATCTGAAATTACATAAAAACAGCCTGAGTCTTTCCATGTATCTTGAAAATATATATAAAGAGTTAGGAAATTTTTATACTGAAAGAATAGATATGCACGTTCCTCTTGAAAAAATGGCAGTAATTGCAGAATATTTTAAAAATCTTTCAGGCTTAAGTATAAAAAATATAAAAATTACTGAAATTTTAACCAAAGATGGTGTAAAATTATTACTGGATAATAAAAGCTGGTTTTTAATAAGAGCTTCAGGAACCGAACCGCTTATCAGATGTTATATTGAAACCAGAGATATGTTGTTTTTTGAAATATTAAAAAATTATTTAACTGAGCAGATTGAAGTTTTAAAAAAATAAAAAAACAAATTAAAAAAATGGATAATAATTCAAACAATAATATAAAAGCAAAAAATACCGAATCAATTATTGGGAACAGAATTGAGATAAAAGAAGATATTTCTCCTGAAATATTGGAAAGCCTGAAAGGCACTCCAGTTGGTGAGGGCTTAATAGTTGTTTTAAAGGGTCCAAATGTTGGAGAAAAAATTATTATCAGCAAACCGTTGTTTAGTATTGGCAGAGAATCAGATTCCGATATTTTTCTTGATGACATAACAATTTCAA
>CAYNMO010000299.1:1976-2826 GCA_964398155.1 uncultured Actinomycetota bacterium
AAGAAAACATGCGCAAATTGTAAAGACTGATACCTGCTATAAAATTATTGATCTTGGAAGTTTAAATGGAATCTATGTAAATGGTAAATTGTCTGAAGAAAAGATACTTGAAAATGGAGACAAAATACAGATCGGCAAGTATGTATTTTTTTATTTTTATTTCGAATGAATAACTTCATATCTGTTATTTAAATGGAAACAAAAAAAAGTTTTGTTACTATCAGCGAACTTGTTAAAAAATTCAAAAAGTTTTATCCTGATGTTTCTGCCAGCAAAATAAGATTTCTTGAGTCAAAAGGTCTAATTGATCCCAAAAGGACTTCTGGTAAATACAGAATTTTCACAAGGGAAGATATAATTAAAATCAATTTTATTTTAAAAATGCAGAAAGATTACTATCTTCCTCTTGAAGCTATTAAAGAAAAACTTGGCTCTTTGGATTTTAAACTTGATTTTGATAATAAAGATATAATGAAGCAGCTTAAACTTGATATGGTTAGTGAAGAAGCACCGGTATATAAAGGCGAGTTTGTCTCTGTTTATGAGCTGATGCAAAAACTTAAATTAAAGAAACCATACATTGATGAACTTGTAGAAAACAATATTATCCTTTTTGAAGAGATTGAAGGCCAGTATTTTCTTAGAACAAGCGATATGGAAATAATAAAACTGGTATTGGAATTTTCAAAATACGGTATCCATGCCAAAAATCTGAGATTTTTTGAAAATTTTTCTTCAAGAGAATCTTCTTTTATTCAACAGATTGTTTTCCCTATTCTACTCTCAGAAAACAGCGGATCTTTTAAGAAAGCCGGCGAAATCATAACTGAGCTGGAAGATTTAATTTCCA
>CAYNMO010000300.1:0-2817 GCA_964398155.1 uncultured Actinomycetota bacterium
GAGTCGACCATATTTTCAGTGACCCCATAGATGAGGAAAGCAGGGACATTATTCTGGCCAGATATGATCTTATCGGACTAAATTATATTTTAACTGTTGCATCCATCGAGCCAAGAAAGAATTTTGAACGAATAATTAAGGTTTTTGGTGAGATTATTAAAAATGAAAAACATAAGGATCTTATTCTTGTCTGCGCAGGCGGGGCCGGATGGAAAAATGAGGGCATACACGAGCTTGTAAAAGAAAAAGGGCTTGAGGATAAGGTAAAATTCCTTGGTTATGTTGAAGAAGCAGATCTGCCTTCAATATATAATGGAGCAAAATTTTTCATGTATCCATCGCTGTACGAGGGGTTTGGTCTTCCTGTGCTCGAGGCAATGGCTTCAAAAGTGCCCGTTCTGACTTCAAATGTGTCGTCACTTCCAGAGGTTGCAGGAGACGCGGCCTTAATGGTTGACCCTTACAGCGAAAAAGAGATATACGACTCCTCAATAAGACTGCTTGAAGATGAGGCACTAAGAAAAGAACTCCAGTTAAAAGGTGTCGAGAGATCAAATCTTTTTACCTGGGAAAACACAGCCTTTAAAACCCTCGAAGTTTACACAGAAGTTATGGAGAAAATGCCCCCATTTCTTGAATTAAGAGGTTCCGTAAAAGTGCCGGACGAGATAAAAAATTTAAGCTTGAAAGAAATTAAGGAAAAAGCCAGCCAAATTATGGCACAAGAGGCTGACAAATGGTAGAAATGATATATGCTGATAGAAGTGAGTAAGTTATACTGGCTCTATTAAAAATTTGATTTTGTTGTCCGTTAAAAGTCAGATAATTTGTTAAAGTAAATCAAAATGAATGAAGATAAAGTCCATAAAAAATATATAGAAATTTTGCGCAACATGACGCCACAGCAGAAGGTTGACAAGATCTTCGAGCTAAATAAACTTGCGGATGATTTGTTCAGGGCAGGTCTGAAAGAAAGATTTCCTAATTTAAATGAAGAAAAATTTAACAAGCTATATAAATCCAGGATAGAAAAATGCTACAACCGCAACTGGTAATTCAAATAATAAACATACTGAGCAAAAATAATATTGAATACATGCTGACCGGTTCTTTTGTGTCGAGCCTCCAGGGAGAACCTCGCCTGACGCATGATATTGACCTGATAAAACATTATTGAAGGAAAGTAGCAAGACATTTGGTTTATCCTATTTTTGAGATAATCAGTATGATATGGTATTCATATTTGTACTAAAGTGTATATTGACAATATGCATTTTAGTACTAAAATGTAAATATTATGATAGAGAGACATGTTAAAACACAAATTGAATATTACTTGAAGGCAGACAGCCGCAAGATATTTTTCTTATGGGGTCCAAGACGCTCCGGAAAAACAACCATATTAAATGATATATCCTCAAAACTCTCAGTTCCAATATTTAATTTTGATTTAATTTCTGACAGGGAATTGTTTGCACCCGCAAGGGATATTCTGGAAAAGATTGCTTCTGAACATAAAGTCATTCTTATTGATGAGGTGCAAAATTATCCTGAGAGTACAGTTGCCCTCAAAATTCTTTATGATGAATTTAATGTTAAAATCATTGCAACCGGAAGCAGCGAACTCAGACAAAAGGGTGCAAATTTCGATACTCTTGCCGGGAGATTTACAGAAAGCTATTGTTTGCCACTTTCCATTGAGGAGATTAATAAAAACTCGCAAATAAAAGAATATGCCAAAAATAATTTTCAGGAGAAAACTACTAATAATCTTCAGATCTTTGGGGCATACCCGGAAGTATATGCAAATAACATGCTTTCTGAGTCAGAAAAAATTGATTTGCTGCAAAACATTTTGGATACATATGTTTTAAAAGATATTATAAATATCTATGATCTAAAAAATGAAAAATTGGCAAAAGACATTTTAACAAAAATTGCTTTGCAGATTGGGTCAGAAGTATCTGTTCGGGAACTGGCAAATAGTTTCGGAGCAAATGCTGCAACGGTTTCCAGCTATATTGAAATTTTTATTAAAAACTATATCCTCATTCCGCTGCCCTCATTTAAAACAAATACCAGAAAAGCAGTTTCAGAAAATAGAAAACTCTATTTTTATGATTTGGGCATAAGAAACATTTTGGTCAAAGATTTTAGAGATTTGGAACTTCGCCCGGACAAAGGAGGAGTTTTTGAAAATTTTATTGTTTCAGAAATAGAGAAAAAAAGAAAAAACATGCAAGCAAAGCAAAGTATGTATTTTTATAGAGAGTATGGCGGCCATGAAATAGATCTTGTTCTGGAAAATTATAAAAAGGAATATAATTGCATAGAAATGAAGACAGACAAGAGGAGGGCTGGCAAAGATATTTTTCCACTGCCTCATTCTTTTGCCATAATAAATAGTCAAAACTATTTTAAAGAAATTACCGAGTTATTTACAGTCAGATAATTTCCGGTAGATAATTGACAAAATGCCTTAAACTTTTGAAAATTTTAAGCCTGATACAGACAAATAATTTACTAAAAACCAAGTTATTCACCAGGAATTAATCAGTTATTTTAGCCAGCTATTTACTGGGAACTCAGGATGGAAATTTCAATTACTGCTCTATAAAACTTTAATCCGAACTAAATAAAGCAACTAAATAAAACCAGAATTATGCCCTGTTTTTGTAATCCGCCACCACCCATGAACTCTTTTTTATGAATTTCCTTTACCATCATTGAAACGAAAAGAATCTACAGGTTATTTTTTAATGCTCTGCTGACTTCCGCACTTTTAACCATTTTTAAGATTAAATAACAAAATTCTAG
>CAYNMO010000301.1:0-2816 GCA_964398155.1 uncultured Actinomycetota bacterium
TTCATCAAGAGGTGCAAGCCATCCAGGAGGAACCATATCAAAAAGCATCGGAAATCCTACCATCAGGACATCATATTCTCCCGATTTTGCTGAAAGCATCAGCTGGGCCTTGGAGTAGTAGTCCTTTTCAGGAATAAAATCCATTTTTTCTATTTTAATACCTGTAAGAGCAGTGAAGGATTCAACACATTCCTGTATTTCAGGATTATATGGTCCGCCAACACCAATCAGGTTAATAGTGGTTCCATCAAATTGCTTCCAGTCAAACGCAGCAGGTGCTGCTGTTGTTTCGGCAGGTGCTGCTGTTGTTTCGGCAGGTGCTGCTGTTGTAGCCGGGGCTTCTGTCTCAGCAGCTGCTGCAGTTGTTTCAGTAACTTCATCCGCCTTGCAGCCTACACCCAAAAACAGAGTTGTGGCAACAAATGCAATCATCAAAATAATAATTGATAATTTTTTCAATTTAACCTCCTACTTTCAGAAATAATATTTCATAACAAAATCCAAACTTTTATTTGTTCCTCCTTTCCAGATGGTAAAATTTTAAGTTATTTCACCTCCCTTCAATATTTTATGTTTGTACCTTTTAACTGATTTTGATAATTTATTCATAAATTATGAAAAATCAGCCATTTCTTCTCAATTTTCTGTGATTGTTAATAATTTTAAAATCCGGAACTTCTTTTACATTCTTAAAACTAATTTTTTTAATATCCTGCTTAAAAAAAGTTAAATTAATAATTGTGTATCCGGATTAAAAAAATAAAGATTATTTCTATCGTAAAATAACTCAAGACTTTCACCTTTTTTAAAATCTATTGGATTTCTCAAGACTGCAATCAGGTTATTTTCACCAAATTCAATTTTCAAATTATTGCCTTCACCAAGGAATTCATTATAAATAACCTCTCCGGTTATCTTATCGTTGGATCCTGAGCGCTTTTTTTCAGACAAACAATTAGGCCTGATTCCAACAATAAGGTTATTTGTTTTCTGATTTATAATTTTTTTTGCTTTTTCTCCATCCAGCTCTGTAATAAACAGGTTGTCGTTAGTGGTGACTGTAATTTTGTCGGACTCCTTAGAATTAAATCTGCACTTTAAGAAATTCATCGGAGGTTCTCCAACAAAATTTGCCACAAAAAGATTCTTGGGAGAATCCAGAATTTCTGATCTTGTTCCAATTTGCTGAAGTTCTGCATTTGCCATTACAGCTATTCTGTCAGCTATAGAAAGAGCTTCTTCCTGGTTATGTGTGACATAAATCATTGTTAGGTTTGTAGAGGAATGGATCATTTTGATTTTAAAAGTCATGGCAATTCTTGCTTTTGTATCAAGGTGAGATATGGGTTCGTCAAGCAAGGTGATAGAAGGCTTTCTTATCAATGCTCTTGCAAGAGAGACAAGCTGTTGCTGTCCACCGCTTAACCCACCGGGCCTTGAATTCAATATTTGCTCTATTCCTATAAGTTCTGCTATCTCTTTAATACTTTTGTCTATTGAATCCCTGGAATATTTTTTGACCTTGAGACAAAAGCCAATATTTTCTCTTGCAGTAAGATGCTGGTAAAGTGCATAGGATTCAAAAGCCAAAGCTATATTTCTGTCAGATGGCCCTAGGTCATTTACAATATTATCATTAATTAAAATGTCTCCTGAAGTGATGTCCTCAAGACCTGCAATCATTCGCATGGTTGAGGATTTTCCACAACCGGAAGGACCGAGTATCGAAATGAGCTCTCCGTCTTTTATGTCCAGGTTAAGATCTTTAACAGCATTAATGATCTTGTCGCCTGAATAATAATTTTTATATACATTTACTAATTTTAAACTTGCCATTTCACCTCTTTTAATCAGTTTTTAGTAAATTTTTTTCGGTCAAAATATCAAAAAGCAGAATATTTGGTGGATCGGGCTTGATCCAGATGTAGTCATCCTGGCTTAAAGATTCAAATGTATCGCTAAGTATGGTCCATTCTATATTCCCGGATTGAACCAGGATAACATACATATAATTCTTGTACTCAAAAGATTTGACAATAAACCTGGAATACCCGTCTTCCTGAGGTTTTTCCTTTGAATGTTTTAAATATTGAGGCCTTATTCCAAATATAATTTCATTTTTATCGTATTTATTTATAACGTCTGCAAATCTTGAATCTAACTTTACAATTATTTCTCCATTAATAAGGATTGTTTCAGAGCCACTCTTTTCTATGCTCATTTTAGTGAGATTTATTCCCGGCAGTCCTATTGTTGTCGCAACAAATGTATTAATTGGTTTATTATAAATATCAATTGGTTTTCCAATTTGTTCTACAACACCTTTATTTAAAACAACCATTCTGTCTCCAAGCGCCATTGCTTCAACATAGTCATGAGTGACATAAATCACTGTTGAGTTACCCAGAACAGATTTTATATTGTGGAATTCTGCCCTTAATTCATTTCTTATTTTGGCGTCAAGATGAGCCAGGGGTTCGTCAAGAAGATATATTTCAGATTCCAAAACCAATGCCCGGCCGAGGGCAACTCTTTGCTTTTGGCCGCCGCTTAACTCCCTGTGATATCTTTCTAGAAATCCACCTATGCCAAGCAAATCTGCTGTTCTTTTTACCCTTTCCTGTACTTCAGCCATTTTCATTTTCCTTGCCCTTAACGGACTGGCTATATTCTCAAACACAGTCAAATGAGGATATAATGCATAATTTTCAAACACCAGCCTGGCATTTCTTTTCTGTGGGCTTTCGAAAGTAACATCCTTGCCGCTTACTAATATTTTACCCGAAGAAACAAGCTCAAGACCTGCAATAATCTTC
>CAYNMO010000302.1:0-2815 GCA_964398155.1 uncultured Actinomycetota bacterium
GAACAAGACCGGTCGCATTGGAAAGACAGGCCATTTCTATCATTGATTTTGTCCCGTCAACAAAAGAAGTCATCATTTTGCCGCTAGAGCCTTTTTTTGCAGCATATTCTTCGAGAGATGCCGGATTTGCATGCCTGTCAAGCGGATTATTCTTACCTTTGCCTGCGCAGATAATCTTAAAACCCAGGCCTTCTGCAAAATCAAAAAGCTCCATGAGCACCGCGGGTTCATCACCGGCAGCAAGTGTATAAACAAGTTTTCTCTCATCAGCGATCTTTTTAAGAATCGGCCCGACTGTTATATCTGTTTCAACATTTAATGTAACAACGTCCTTGTTTCCCAAAAGTGCCGTAAGTGCAACACAGGCGCCTACATCGGTATAACCGGTTGCATCAACTACAACATCTATTTCTGGGATTTCCGCAAGCATTGTAAAATCGTTTGTAAATACTATTTTGCCATTTGAAATGGCTTCACTTGTCTTTTTGAAAGAAAAATCCGATAATTTTTTACCGGTAAGCATTTCTTTAAGGTTAGCGTTTAGGACACTACCGGAATAACTGTTTTGGGCTTCAAAAATATCTGTCCTGTTTAATTCAAGTCTGCTGCATATTTGATCGACCCTTGACATGCTTTTGTCTGCAACTGCACAAACTCTAAATCCATTTATGCTGTTTAGGTGCGATATTATTGACAGGCCCATTTGCCCGGCTCCTACAACCCCTACATTAATGTTTTTCCCCTGTTTTGTAAGTCCATTTAACTTTTCTTTAAAACCTAACAAATGCATCTCCCTCGAAAGTTCTTTTTTAAATCTAACTTATTGCTTATCAGTTTCTGTAAATAAATCAAATTCCAGTAAAATTATTTTATTGCTTAATCATGAATTTATATTATAACAGCTTTGTCCGACCAGGTATCTGCCAAAATTAATACGCCCACTCATTGTAATATTTTATTGCGTTTTAGAATAGTGCAATAAATTGGTTTAAAATAATATTTTTGAGCAAATAAAACAGCAGGCAAGTCCATGAATCCTAAAACCGCGTTCTTAAGAAACATTAAACATTGCCTGCCGATAAATTGTCTTTAGCTCTGTTGCTGTCAAGTATCTTGAATAGAAAAATAGTTAAAAGCGACACTTACAACAAATAAAAACAGTAAAATCTTTACATCATTGAAATCACAAAGAGTATTTTAACTGCA
Organism: uncultured Actinomycetota bacterium; assembly: GCA_964398155.1. GTDB lineage: Bacteria > Actinomycetota > Humimicrobiia > Humimicrobiales > Humimicrobiaceae > JAMDDL01. Next base: position 1,207 of record CAYNMO010000302.1, read on the forward strand.
CTTCCATTAATTTATCGAAATCTTTAAGAGTTGATTTATAGATATTCTCATAAATTGCAAACAGCTCTTCATACATATTATGGTTTGCGGAATTTGGCTCAAATACCCTGTCCGTTTTTATGGCTTTTTCTGCAACTTCTTCAAAATTTTTGAAAATTCCAGAACCCACGCCTGCAAGAATGGCATCCCCAAAAGGTGCAGCTTCAGGTGCATTGACCGTAATTATTTTTCTGTTTGTAACATCTGCCATTATCTGACACCACATATCACTTTTTGAAGGTCCGCCTGTCGCTATAATTTCGTCAACATTCAACCCCATGTTTAAAGAGCTCTTAAGGCTCTGGTACATATCATAACTGCAGCCCTCCATTGTAGCTCTTATAAGATGTGCCCTTGTTGTAGTAGGCGAAACACCAAAAAATACGCCTTTTGCATTTGGATTAAGTATTGGATGAAACTTGCCAAAAAGATAAGGCAGGTAAATTACTCCACCGGACCCTGGCTTTGTTTTAATTGCTTCCATATTCATAATTTCAAATGCTGAAACCTGTTTTTCCAGAATGTCAGCTGCTTGTTGCTCAAGACCTGCGAAATTATCTCTAAACCACCTTATTGAATAACCTATGGACCCTTGCACGCCATCGAGCATTCTTAATTGCGGTCCTTTTGCGTGAATTATTGAAATCAGATATGGTGATGCGACTGTCTGATTATCTGTCAGTGTAATCATATTGGCGCCGCTACCCATTGAATAGTAGCCCTGTCCAGAATATAAGACGCCTGCTGCAAGTGCACCCGGTGTAAAATCCAAAAAAAATAAAAAAACTGGAATTCCTTCAATGATGCCGGTTTCTTTGGCTGCATTTGCTGTTACATGGCCCAGACATTCTGCATTTGCATGAAGTCTTGGGTATTTTTCTATATCCAGGCCCATGGCTTCGATAAGATTTTTGCTCCATGAAAGTGTTTTTAAATCAAAACCAAAATCCAGTGATGATGCAAATGAATAATCAAGCGTATATTCTCCAGTAAAGCGCTGTGCTAAAAATCCACTGGGTTCTGAAAATTTATAAATTTTCTTATAGATTTCAGGTTCATTGTTCTTGATCCACAACAAATGAGGAATTGCATTCATGGTAGTTGGGATATTTTTACATGCCTCAAAAATCATGTCCTTGCATTTTTCTGTGAGAAAATTCACTTCAAATTGTGCCCTCTGATCCGACCATGGTATGCCATTGTAAACGACGTTTCCTTTTTCATCCATTGGTACGGGACAACATCCCAGTGAGCTTAAACCTATGCCAGCAATTCTTTGAGGTTCCACCTGTGTTTTCTGCAAAGCTCTTTTTAGAGTATTTTTAACGCAATCCCACCATTCTTCAGGATTATACTCAGTCCAGCCGGGTTTAGGAATTATTGTAGTATATTCCTGTGTTTCACTTGCGAGCACATTACAGTTTTTATCAAACATTACAGTTTTAACGTTTGATGAACCAATATCTATACCTATTAAAATATCGCCTTTCAATGTGCCTCCTTTAACCAGTTATTATTTTATTATTAGAATTTTTTCCAGAATGTATCCAGAAATTCAACTTATTTTAAT
>CAYNMO010000303.1:0-2784 GCA_964398155.1 uncultured Actinomycetota bacterium
CCCTCAAGTGTTGTTTCAGTATCGTAGTCGTGCGCATCTTCTCTTTCGGGAATAATTGCCCCGGTTAAAACAACTACTTCAGATCTGTCCTGGTATTGAATTTTTCCGGTTGCTGCAATATATGTAACTTCTTTACCGTAATTGGACACTTTCTTCCAGGTCATAAAACCTCCATTATCAGAAATAACGGATAAGTCTCTTTCCCACTCAAGTTTTTGCATCTCAGAATTATAGTACTCTATTACCTCCGCAGGAGTATCCTTTGTTATAATTACAGTATATAAGACATTTATGAATTCAGAAGGAATGTTTAACTGGTTTCTAAACTCACCCAGTTGTGAATTTAACTCTTGGTCATAAACGTAGCCGGGATAAAGAGACACATCCCCTACTCCTATACTGTCAAACAGACTTATGACCCCGCCGGAAGTTTTTTTGGAATTCTCAACAGTCTTTTCATTTTCATTTGCGCCTGTATCAGTCCTGTCTTTTATTATTTCACAGGAAGTTGAAACAAAAACAAAAAAAACCAAAAATACTGCAGCAGCAGAACAGAAAAAAATATTTTTATTCTTCATAAAAACTCCTCTCTGTTAACACACTTTCAAATAAAACTCATATCCTGTGACAACAATAATGTAGTTTATTATTTTTATTTTACCTTATTGCCACAGTTAGGACAGAATGCCTGTCCTTCTTCAATTCTTAAGCCGCATTTTGGACAAAAATTTACTTTCACGTCATTTTTTTGTTTTGTTTCAACTGATTTTTGCTGTGGCATTGCTGAATTGGGAAGCGGCTGCTGTGCAGGCTGCTGATAATAAATATTTTGCATACCTGCCTGATCCTTATTTTTCTTTCCAAGCATTATCACAAGTAAGGCGATAATAAAGGCAATCAACACAATGCCTGCGCCTATTATTGCCCAAACCCATCCAGGCATGGCAGCATTTTTTTTGGTAATCTTATCAGTATTAAGATTACCGGAACCTCCTGCCATGGTTTCAGTCGAATTATTATTGTTGTTATCAATAACTATTTCACCTGCCTGGCCTATGGGGATATCCTGGCCCATGCTTGACTGTGCCTTTGCTTTATATTCCTGAGCAAGAAGATGACCTCCGCTTAAGTTTAGCACTGAATCAAAATGCTTCAGCGCCTCACTGAAATGGGAAAGACGATACATTATCAAGCCTGTTTTCCACTCTTCATCAACTTTTCCCAGCTTGTTTTCAGCGCCTAACAATCCCTTAATATCGTTGCTCGGCCTGACGTAAACATTTGTTGAGTCCGTTCCGGCTGATAAAAGACCTATAACGCTTCCAGTGCTGTCAAGAACCGGCCCTCCGCTGTTGCCAGGTCTTGCATTACCCTGAACCTGTATCATTTCATTGCCGTTTACAAGGACAGAGCCGCTCATGCTTCCGTTTGTCACAGTTGGATTTAATGCATTATTCTGACCTATATCTGAAGACCATGGATAACCTATGATTGTTACCGGACCCTGTACTTCCATTGTTGAAGAATCCCCAAGCATCAGGCTTGAAAGCATCCTTCCTGTTGTGGGGGTAATCCTTAATATTGCAATATCCCTCTGGTCAGAAGTGCTTTTGGCCGCTACTTCTGCCCTTAGTGAAGTGCTGCCTAAGGGGCCGTCTGGTTTTGAAGCAATTGCAGTATTAAACTGGACAGCAACCTCAACAGCATATGGATTACCCTGACCATCATCAACTTTAATATTCCCATATGCCGCATCCCAGTCTGCCTGGGTGAAGGCGCTGCAGTCATAATTGTCGTTCATATATCTGAAGATAAGATCCATTTTAAACTGCGTAGCATCTGTATCAACCATGTGACCGGCTGTAACTATATGACCTGTCTGGGGATTGACAACAAAACCTGTTCCCGATATTCCCTGATAATAGAAATCACTCCAGATATTATCAACAGGGTCCAGAACGCGGGCATAAAATACTGAGGTAACAAAACACACTGCTGGTTCCGCAAGAAGAACTTTATCAGCAGCATTAAGCTCATAATTCTTGACATCATCAGGCAGACTAACAGATGTTTCAGCTGAGTCCGCTGCAAAAATGCTGCCAGGGGCGATAAAGACAAGTAAAAATAACGATAAAAACAGAAAAAATGCCCCAAACTTCTTTTGCATGTTATTCTCCTTTTAAAATTAAAATCCTCTTTTGCATTATCAGACCAAAATAAACATTTTTACAAAATGCCCCAATCCCTGATATTTATAGCATGTGCTGTCTGTCTTTATCATAACCCTGTAATCAATAAATAAATTTAAAAAATACGCTAATTTTTGATATTTACAGAACTTGTTTTCTTTTATTATCCTGATCGCATAATAAATTGGTAAACATTTTTATAAAATGCCCCAATTTTTGATATTTACAGAACTTGTTTTCTTTTATTATCCTGATAGCACAATAAACCGGTAAACATTTTTACAAAATGCCCCAATTTCTGATATTTATAGATTGTGCTTCCTATATTTATGACATCCGTATAATAATTTAATAATATTTTATACTATTTATGATAAATTATAAATAAATCAGAATTAAAAGCTTTTTATTTGACTCAATACTATGCTAATTATTGAATGTTTGAAAACTTATCAATACAATTTTTTTAGTTAGATTTTAAAAGTATAATGTCAGTGCGGATTATGAAATTTGGCAATTTTATTAAAAGCAGATTTAATATAAATAAAAAAAACGGTCTTTATCTGACAATTGGAGCTATAGTTTCTGCTTTTTT
>CAYNMO010000304.1:0-2385 GCA_964398155.1 uncultured Actinomycetota bacterium
AGACAATAGGTGAAATTTCACGATGTTTCTATGAAAGTCTTGCCATGAAATTTAAATATAATTTTGATGTTTTAAGAGATTTTACCAAAAAAGATATTGAAGTTATTCACCTGATAGGTGGTGGAGTTAATAATAAATTACTCTGTCAGTGGATTGCCAATGTTCTAAATGTCCCCGTTTTGGCGGGTCCCTCCGAAACAACATCTGTGGGTAATATGATTTTCCAGTTAAAGGCTGAAGGATTAATAAATAATGTAAGTGAAGGCAGGAAACTTTGCATGAATTCATTTGATATCAAGTCCTATGAACCTAAGGATATTATTTATTGGAGCGATAAATATAGCAAATATTTAAAAATTGCCAGACAAAAAAATACTTAAAAACAATTTTTATGATTTAATAGGTCACCTGTAATCAGTTAACTTAAATTATCAGGTTTGGAAAATTATAAGCCTGATTTAAGCAAATAATCAGTTCAAGATGGTTAGGCTGGCTAAAATTTCATAGTCATGAGAATTTTAAGCTTAATTAAAAATGTTTGATTCGGTAAAAAATTACTTGTTTGCCGGGAACTAATTAAATAAAAATTTAAGTCAGCCACTGGAAATCATCCAAATCTCTGACAACCCGTAAAGGAGAAAAAATATTAATGAAATATCCCAGAATTTATCTTGTTCTTGATAACTGTTTTGCCATAAAGAGATGGATTAAACCTTCTGAATGGATGAAAATAATCAAAGACACTGGCTTTAATTATGTACAGGCCAGTACCGACAATGAATTTGACCCTGTATTTTTTCCTGAAGACTATTGTCTGGACTGGATGGAAGAAGTAAAAAAAGAAGAAAGAGCTACAGGCTTAAAAGTTATTAATTTTTATTCCGGTTATCAGACTTACAGAACAGCTGGTCTTGGCCATTACGACTATCGTGTAAGGGAGATGCTGATTGAAAAATGGTTTAAGCCGCTAATTAGAAGAGCTGCAGATTTGGAAGCAAAAGGAATAGGGTTTCACATTTTTGCATTGACCGATGAAGTCTTGCAGAATAAAGACAAATATCTGGAAACTTCAGAAATAATTACGGATTCTTTGGCAGAAATTTCAAAGTATGCTTATGAAAACAATAAAATCCAGATCAGTTTTGAGCAAATGTATGCACCTCATCAGCCGCCATGGACAATTAAAGGAACATTTGACTACCTGGAAAAAATATATAAAAAATATAAGACACCCGGGTATGTCACTATCGATGTAGGGCATATGGTGGGCCAGAAAAAATTTTTAAAACCATCAAAAAAATTTATTAAAGATAACCTGACTGACTTTTCAGACAGAAATGGAAACATGCAGATCTGGCTGGGAGGGGACTCTGTTTATGCTTTATGGGATAAATTAAAAAACAGCGCTAAAAGTGAAGGGCAGATTGAAAGTGCAGTACAGCAAATAAGTGAAGAGATGGACAAATATCCTTATTTCTTTTCGGATAACGATGATACTGATATTTATAAATGGATCGAAGAATTAGCGGTTTATTCTCCTATTATTCACATGCAGCAAACCAATGGGATTGTTTCAAGTCATGCACCTTTTACAGCAGAAAACAATAAAACGGGTGTGGTAAAAGGCAGACCGCTGCTTGAATCGATTGCCAAATCTTTTGAAAAGCAAAGAGAAAAAAATATGCCTTCTTTTGTGGATGATATTTATTTAAGTTTTGAGCTTTTTGCAAGTAATACTGATACAAAAAGGGAAATAATTTACAGACTAAAGGAAACTCTTGAGTACTGGAGACAGTTTGTTCCACATGATGGTTTGTCACTGGAAAAGATTTTGTAAGTACTATTTGACTATAAATCTTTTGAGTTATATAATTTACTGAAAATTATTACAGTATTGAAATTAATTATATCGACTGCATTATTTATATATATTTGATATAGTCTTAAACTTATAAAACTAAAATTTTTATTATTTTTGGAGGAAGACATGGAATTTGATAACAAGGAAATTATTGAAAAAATATCCCAGGAAGTTATTTCGAGACTGAAGTCTTCGGGTTTTGCGCAGAGCAGTTTTATTTCAAAGGACGATGAGCTTAAAAAAATAGCTAAAATGATAGACCATACTATCCTGAAAGCTGATGCAACATATGATCAGGTAAAACAAATATGCAAAGAAGCAATAGAATATGGATTTGCCTCTGTTTGTGTAAACCCGGGTTTTGTTCCACTGGTTTCTGAGATGCTTAAAGGGTCCGGTATTCCAACCTGTTCTGTAGTAGGCTTTCCTCTTGGCGCCACAACTTCAAAAGCAAAAGCATTTGAAACAAAAGAAGCAATTGAAAATGGTGCAGGTGAAATAGATATGGTTATAAACATAAGCGC
>CAYNMO010000304.1:2395-2734 GCA_964398155.1 uncultured Actinomycetota bacterium
TACAACAGGGTTAGAAGCGATATTGAAGAAGTAGTTGTTGCGGCAAGGAAAAAAGCAAAAGTAAAAGTAATTATAGAGACATGTCTGTTAACGGACAGTGAAAAAGTGAGAGCCTGTGAAATAGCCAAAGAGGCTGGTGCTGATTTTGTAAAAACTTCAACTGGTTTTAGTACGGGTGGTGCAACTGTCGAAGACATAAAACTTATGAGAAAAACTGTTGGCCCGGACATGGGAGTCAAGGCATCGGGAGGGGTAAGTGATTATTTGGGCGCCGTCGCCATGCTTGAAGCAGGAGCATGTACTTTAGGTGACAGCGATAACTGCAGATTGGGTACAAGT
>CAYNMO010000305.1:0-2727 GCA_964398155.1 uncultured Actinomycetota bacterium
CAGCAACCCATGCGTCAGCTCCGCTGCATATTATATCACTGCTCCCGGCTCTCTCTCTTTGAAGTGATATCCAGGGTGCCAGGATATTATTATTTATAACTTTAAAAAATTCACTGACAAAATTTATGTCATCATAAATATCATTTATCAGATTACTGTAGCCTCTTAGGTTAGCAGCCAGAGAAAAAGGGCCGCAGAATCTTGGACGATAATCCACTTTGTATTTTTCCCTGCAGATATCTATAAGGTCCAGAACAAATTTTGATCTTTCATTTTTAAGAAAATCCAGACACTTTATTTTGTTTATGTCTTTTTTTTCTTTGATTATTATGTCTGACTGATCAATTGCAGGAGAGTCGCTTTGGTAATAATTTATTTTCTGCCCCACTACCGCAGATTCTATATTGTATACATCATATATGGTCGATATCCTGTCAAGTCCGTAATAATTACAAACTTTCTCCTGCATTCGCAGAAATTTTTTTGCATCTTTAAAAACTATCCTGCCGTCTGAATTTGTTAATTTAAGAGCATGCGCTGTTATCTGCATGTCTAAATTAAATTTTTTATGAGTCATGTTTTTAGAGATGCTGCCATCTGTTTTTGCTGAATTAAGGTCTTTAGTTGTTATAGGCATATCAATAATGAATTTATTGATATTATATATTCTGACATTCTAATGTCTGCATTTATTGGTTTTGGTCAAATGCGCTCTTATACCATTGTTCAAAATAAGTTTTATCCGGGCTATATTTTCCATTATAATGTCATCTGATTTTGTTGCTTTAAGGCCTTTTGCTGCTACATGAATATCAAAATCAAATTTTATCCCTTATTTATATGCCAGCATGGATAAAAATATTTTATGTCTAAAATAAAGCGCCCTTGAAAAAATTACCCAAACCAGCAAGATGCTTTAAATTATTTTGTTTTCAGGGTGCCATAAACAATTATTTTATAAATTTTCTCCGTAAATGTCTTTCATCGTTTTACTGAATTTACTGAGTATCTCGGAACCCTGTTCTTTGGTAGTAATAAGCGGAGGCTTTATTTTTAGCACACATTTGCCTTCACCTGTTCCGCCGACACCAAAAATAATATTGTTTTTAAATCCACCGTCTCTGACTGCGGTGCATCCTTTATAATCAGGTTCTCTTGTGGCCCTGTCTTTGACAAGTTCAATCCCAATGTGGAAACCTGCTGCCCTTACATCTCCAATATGATCTGACTTTTGCTGCATTTTAAGAAGGCCATCTCTGATATATCCTCCAACATCTCTGACATTTTGAAGTATTTTGTCTCTTTCCATAATTTCAATCATTTTAAGGGAAGCCACCTGGCTTATCTGATTATTGCCGAAGGTATGAAGATCGATACCATCCATTTTGACGCCTTCGATATCATCACTTATAACTACTGCATTAATGGGATATCCTGCGCCCATTGATTTTCCAAGAACCATGATATCAGGAGTCACTCCAAAATATTCTGCTGCGCTCCATGTACCCAGACGCCCAAATGCAGTCTGAATACAGTCCCAGATAAGTATAATGCCATTTTTGCTGCATATATCCCTTACTCCCTGGAGGAAATTTTTTGAAAATATTATCTGTCCTCCGCTTGCCTGCAAAGGCTCCATTAAAAGTGCGCAAACCGGGCCTGTTGAGCCATATTTTATCTGCTTTTCAAGATTATCAAGACATCTTCTGTCAACTTCTTCTTTATCATCTTTATTTGTAACTTCAAAGTAAGGTCTATAGTAGTAAGGTGCAGGAACCCTTATAAAGTTCTGGGAAAAGTGAGCGAGATCTGCTCCTCCATGAAATTTACCGCTTGCTTTTGTGCCTGTATGAGAAGCACCTGTTGTCATAAATGAAGTCCCATGATATGCACCATAAAGAGAAATAAAATTATGTGCTTTGGGTCTGTTGAGTATTGCTATTTTTAGTGCAGCCTCTATGGATACTCCGCCGCCGATTGTAAATAATACCCTGTTCATTTTTTCTGGAAAAATTTCAGCAATTTTTTTTGCAAGCATATATCTTGGCACAGTATAAAAACCGGTATGAAAATGATGCGAAATATCAATTTGCTCTTTTATAGCCTGGTTTAACTCAGGATGTGCATATCCCAGATGAAGCGCCCATGACTGGCTCGTACAGTCTATATATTTTTCACCATCAATATCGTAGACATATACATTTTCACCTTTTACAAGATTTACTCCAGGTGTGCCTCCGCCAAGCATAAGAAATTTTTCATACTCTGGTATATCTTCTTTTTTAAATTCAATAATTTTTTTAATTAAAGAATCCATGTTTTCTCCTTCTTTAGCCAAATATTTAACATTTTATATTCTGAATTAAACTTATAGATGAATTTATTTGAATTTTTTATTATTTTATTGAACTTTTATAAATTTGTCAAAATAATTTTTTTTAACAAAAAGAAATTTGGAGAATATTAGGGAAACAGTCTAAAAAGAAGTTGAAAGGAAAGGAAAAATTAAACTTATTATTGATGAACATAAATAACTTATCTTAAAAGTTGTTATTAATTGTATTTTAATACCTGAAACGAAGGAGTCGAAAAATATAATTGTTATATTACAGACTGCATGTGGAATTTATAAATAAATACCATAAAATAATATGAAACGTTGCAGCCTCCGTCTGAATTCTTTTTTTTACAAAAGTAATTACGCAGGCCACATTTGGTTTCACCTTA
>CAYNMO010000306.1:0-2695 GCA_964398155.1 uncultured Actinomycetota bacterium
TCAGGAATTTTTTAAGGCTGTCCGGTTGGATTTTAAACCTTGTGTCTTCAAGCGCTTGCAGATAACCGATGTACTCTTCGTATTTGCGGTTTCCGGTTATAATAAAGAGCCTCTTATAGGTTAAAAGAAGATTTTGTATGCAGTAGACCGGCTCATTATTTACTATGTCAAAATAATTCTTTTCCCCCCAGGAATATTTGATGATTTCTCCGTCTGAAAACTGCCTTGTTATCTGTATGTACTGCCTCTGTTTTTTAAGGCCCGCTTTGCTGCTGTTGAAATCTGCAAGTATTCTTCGTGCAACACTCTTTAAGTTGCGGTCCTTAAGATTCTGTTTCTGGATACTGACCTCATTTTTAATTATTCTTTTGCTGTTATGGACGTCTGCCATTTTGTATGCAAGCTTTAATACATTTAACTTCTGGTAATAATACTTGGTAGCAAACGCTGTTGCTTCATCCCTGAAGCTGTAAGCATATTTGTGAAAGCATATTGCTGAAGGGCAGGATTTGAAGCGGTGGCCCAGCAGATTTGCCCTGTAGCAGAAGTCGATATCTTCATAGTATAAAAAGTAGTTGGGGTCGATGGGCTTTTTGATGGGGCCGGTAACACTCTGGCAGAGATAATCCCTTTTTAAAAAAGCGCTTGTAAAGGAAACACCGAACACATCTTCGTTCCTGTTATACTGGTCAAGATCGATTTGACCAATACCGTTGTAGCCAAGATAGAAATTATTATCAATATAGACCCCGACACTTTCAATATATTCCCTCTGGTAGTAAAGCTTTATTTTCGGAGCAAGTCCTATATATTTGCTGTCAAGCCTTGTTATCTCCTCGACAAGTTCCTCTACTGCAATTTTGTCGTATGTCACGTCAAAATTGGATATAAGCACATATTCACTGTCAATTGTCTTTAAGGCCTGGTTTATGGCTTCCCCAAGACCGAGATTCTTTTCTGAGCGAATTATCCTTAAGCCAATATCGCCTGTTTTTTCCCTGTTTTTGATATCGTTTATATAAATCTCTTTGGTTAAAAGCTCCATGGCATTATTTGTTGAATTGTTGTCAAACACCAGTATTTCAATATTTCTGTAAGTCTGGTCCTTAATCGAGTCGATGCACTCTTTAAGTGTCGGGTAAGAGGAATTGTAATTAATAATGAGCGCCGTTACTTTCCTGTAAAGCCCGTCTTCTATTTTTTTTATTATCTCGTCTGTATCAAGGCAGTGGGGATCATCACTGAGGCTTTTAGTGTCCTGGTGCACAACGCCGAATTCTGTTGATGTGTTTGTTGAGTCAGGTTCTTTTTTTGCTGTTTGTAATGATTCAGTTTCTGATGCTTCTGAAGCTTCTGCTTCTTTTTGCTGCTGCTGCGGCTCCGATGGTTGCCCGGACCAGTCCAGCCCGGATGCAGGCGTATTAAAAGCTGTTGTTGCGGCGGGTCCTGTGGTTGACGCTTCTGTTTCAGCTGCTGCCGCTGATGAGGAATCTCCAGCTGAAAGCGCTGTGGATGACTGCGCTGGCAATGGCGATGTTGCCGACGCTGCCGTTGAAGACGGACCTGCTGCAGTAAAAACTTCATCAGGATAAATATTTAAGACTTTTCTGATTTCTGCGTCATAATTATCAATACTGTTCTGCCAGTAAAATTTCTTTATAAATTCCCTTGCATATTGGCCCATTGCCGTTCTTTTTGCCTTGTCTGCTGCAAGCTCCGTGACCCTTGCTTCGAATTGCTCAGGATTTTCCACAATATAGCCGGTTTTGCCATCCTCCATGATTTCAGGATGCGCCCCGATATTATAACAAATCACAGGTTTTCCAAAATACTGTGCCTCACCGACCGGAAGGTCAAAACCTTCCCAGTAAGAGCACGTTGTGTACATATCGCTTGCAGAATAAACAAGCGGCATCATTTCCTCACTTACGTTTGCAAGGCTTAATACCCCCTGATTTTTAAGGAGCTCCTCATCATTTTTAGAGCCGTAACCTACAGTAAGAAGTTTTATCCGCGGATTTTTTAAGTTTGCTCTCTGGAATATGTCAACCAACTCTGCGAGCCCTTTGTAAGGCTGGTTTGTAAGGTTTAGCCGCCCGACATAAAGCATCAGGGCATCTTCATCGCCAAGTTTAAGACTTTGCCTGAAATCTCTTACCTGGCTGTCTGCAAACCTGGCTTCATTGTAATGGTCAATGCCGTTATATATAAATGCCGACTTTTTCTGTATTGAAGGGGGAAGCTGCTTTAAAAGATAGTTGGAGACAAGTATGACCTTTTTTGCTTTCCTGAAATAAGAAAAGTTTTGTGTCATCTGCAGATACTTGAAAAAAATCCGCCTTTTTAAGCTCATGCCTGAGGTAAGAACAACACCGTGATCCACAACTATTGAAGGTTTTTTAAACAGCGGTATTAAGCTGTGAAAAGGATAAGACTGGGTTATAAAAAGGTCCGTATCGCGGCTGTTAAAAAACTTGGCAAATTTCCTTACTCTCTGCTCGAGCACATAAAAGTTGGCCAGGCCCACAGGAGGCAGCTTGTAAATCTTGTATGATTTCCTGTTTGCAAAAGTCGCATCCACATGGTTTGCATAAACTTCACAAAAGTAGCCCTTTTTGGAAAGGCCGTCTGCAATCCTGTCAACGACCAGATCAACGCCGTGGCCGGTTATCATCCTGTCTGTTAAAAAAGTGAT
>CAYNMO010000307.1:0-2053 GCA_964398155.1 uncultured Actinomycetota bacterium
ATACCTGTCATACTTTAATCTTTTTATCTTTAATCCTGGCCTAAAAAAAATATTATATTATTTTTAATAATATAATCGCTTATACTTCCCCATTCCTAAAGGCTTCAATCATACTCCATGTAAGACTATACTTAGAATCCTCATCTGGAATTGCATTTCTGTTTATCCATGCAGCTTCAGCTAATTCATTTGTATCTATCTTAATATAATTGCTGCCATCCAGCTCTACAAAAAAACCGAATAATAAAGAACCGGAAAAAGGCCAGGGCTGGCTTTTGTAATAACGAATATTTTTTATTTGCAGGCCAACCTCTTCCAGGACCTCTCGCTTTATTGCAGCCTCCAGTGTTTCTCCAATTTCCACAAATCCAGCTACTAAAGCATACCTTTTATATCCACTGGAATATTTGGTCAGTAATATATTTTCCCCGTCTGCAATCCCTATGATAACAACGGGGGCTATCTTTGGATATTCAGTATTTTTACAATTAGGACAGGAGAGAGCTCTTTCATCCGTCTTTTGTTTCATAGACTCTTTGCACCTGCCGCAAAATCGATGAGTATCGTACCAGTGTGCCAGATGATAAGCAGTTGCACCAGCAAAACCAAGCCAGGAAGGTTTCATGTTGCGAAATTCATTTATTTCCTTAAATTGCAGTTCATTAGTTTCTGTTATCTCCTGTAAAGAGAGGTAAAAAGCCTTCTCATCAATGGAAAATAGGTAAATAAGGTCTTTTGCTATATCTGGAAAATTAATATTTACAGTATTGTATTGCGGAAGGGACAATTTGTCGTTTATGTCTTCTAAAAGCACCTTATTCCTGTTAAAAATAAAAATATAATCGTGTTCTGTTGGTTTTCTATTTAAAAATTCATTACGAAAAAGATGTGGCTCTATGTCCTGAAACAATGTTATCAATCACCCCTTCAATTTTATTCACTACATGATATTTGAGCTGACCACAATTGTATACTATTTTTCATTCTTAAAATTATAATTCAGTCCTTTTCTGATTAGCCAATCATTTTTTCTCATCAAAAAAATACGAATTAATAAAAATAATTTTAGCTGCTGTAAAATAAATAACAGCTTACTTGAGAATGGTGGAATTTGCAGAAGATTCTACACTTAATATATAGGGCCTAATGAGAATTAAGCATTTTATAAAATAATGGAAATTTATTATATTAATATTATAATTATCATAAGTATGCTAATGAAATGTTTAAATATTTAAAAACAAAATTTTTTAATTGAAAATAAAGGAGAGAAAATGGAAGACCAGACACAATCTTTAAAAATGACCGAAGAGGAAAAGTATCGCTTTGCCAAAAAGAGGGTTAATGAAATCAGAGGATATTATGTAAGCCTGATTATTTATATTATTGTAAATATTGCACTATTTCTTATCTGGTTATTTAATGGCAGAGGATATCCATGGTTCTTCTGGCCTATGGGTGGTTGGGGTATTGCAATGATATTTCAAACATTAAATGTTTTTGTTTTCGCAAAAGGAAACTGGGAACAACGTAAAATCAAAGAAATTATCGACAAAATGGAATAACATAAAAAAGTTTTTAAAAGCATAACTCATTTGAAAAACTTAATTGAGACATATCTGGTATTAGGTCTTCTTATTGTTCTTCATAGCCTGCTTTACAAATTTCCCAAAACTGTAGTCTTTTTTTCTTTTTTCCTGATATGTCATTTCGTAATGTTTTGATTCCTTTTGCAGTTTTAAAAAATTATGATAGTGCTTCTCATCTAATAAACCCTCTCTGATTGATTCCAAAATTTTACACCCTGGCTCTACGGTGTGAGTGCAATTTTTATATTTACAGTCTATGGCAAGATTATAAATATCACTGAAAGTCTCTTTAATGCCAGCGCTGACACCAATATTTCCCAATTCTCTCATACCTGGAGTATCAATGATAAGGCCTCCGTCTTTAAGAATTATTAATTGTCTTCTGGTAGTTATATGCTTGCCTTTACCATCTTTATTTACAACATCTGTTGCATATAGGTCCTTGCCTATTAGATTATTTAACA
>CAYNMO010000307.1:2063-2695 GCA_964398155.1 uncultured Actinomycetota bacterium
ATAACGGCTTCATTTATCATATTTAGGTATCTTTCAAGCCTTGAAATATTAAAATCATAATCAGAAGCCTGAATAATAAATGCGGTATCAATATTTGCAGCAATTAATTGAAATTCCACCGAATTGCCCGCCATTTTTCTTTTTAGTAAAGATTTTCTTGGCAATATTGAGTGGATTATAGCCAGAGTTTCTTCATTAAAATATTGTACTCTTACCCAATCACCTACAGTAGGAAAATCAATCTTTGATGCTGCTTTGTAAGTCAACTTTCCAGTAATTTCAGCTGCAACAGTAGTTTTTTCATTTCTTGTCTCAAATTGGTTTTTATATACCGCAGTTATCCTTGCTAAAGAAAATTCTTTATCCTGAGATTTTTCTGCTTCTTTTTTAAACCAATCATTAAAACCCAAATCTTTTAGTTTCATTCTTTAACCATATCAAATTTTTTATTTAGCTTAACATTAGATTTAATTATAGAACTATTTGAATTAATTGTTTATTAATTATGAAAGTTTAAAGAAACTGGCTTCTCCGAGCAATGAAATTTCGATTCTATTTCGGAAGACTAATGAATCTGAAGGATTTATTTAGCATTTAACAATTATCCTGGAGTGTTGTAATTACCCTTTTCT
>CAYNMO010000308.1:0-2434 GCA_964398155.1 uncultured Actinomycetota bacterium
CCTTATTTGAAGATAATCATTAAAGTATGTAAGAATAGAAAAAAGTTGACATAACACCCCTTAGCGGACGCTGCAAGGTAAGGCAGTTGTTGATTAAAGGCCATTATAACCGGATACAGCCGGTAGTATGAGCTAAATTAGAGTCGAGAAATCTACCCCGAATAATGACACCGGACAGGCGACCTCTGATCTCAAAATATCTCTATTTTTCTTCTATTTTCATACCAGTATATCAATAAATTATCCTGTAGATCCTCTTTAACTTTCTTGGGCTGCACAGCTAAACCGGCACCTTCTGTCTTTTGCACCGTATGTTTCTTTACTTTACGCCGTTCCTGCTTGTACTAAATTGAGCTCTTACTTTAAAACTCCTGGCGCTTTAGCCTTGGGAGTATGTCAAGACCATCAAGAATTGCGTCTTTTATATCCTTTTTATCCCATATTAGATCCCGTAGATCCCCTTCAATAGTACTCTCATCAATCAGATAATAAGAATTAACGTGTTTAGCTTGCCCTATCCTGTGAACCCTGTCCTCAGCCTGCTCCAAATCAGCAGGACTCCAGGGCAATTCAATAAAAGCAGTAGAGCTTGCAGTTGTCAAAGTCAAGCCAACTCCGGCAGCTTTGATGTTTCCAAGGAAAAGTTTAATGTCTTTATTATTCTGAAAATCGCTTACTGCTTTTTCCCTTTCATAATCCTTGACAGAGCCATCGACTTTCACACAAATATCAGAAAATTCTTTTTCCAAAAAATCCAATGCGGATTTATGTATGCCGAACAAAACAAGCTTATCCTCAACAGAAAGAAAATCCCTTACCCATTGGATAATCTGCTTCTTTTTTCCTTTAAGAACCAATTGCTTTAAATGTTCTATTTTAACAAGAGCCTCCGCCTTTAAAGCTTTGTCCAGCTTCGCCCTGCTTTTTGTGACTTCCAGCAGCCATGTTCTAAAATCATTTGACGCCTGGCTGTATTCTTTTTGATTTAAAATCTGTATCGGCACCACATTCCTTATTTTCGGCGGCAATTCCTTTAAAACATCCACCTTAACCCTGCGGATCATGATGTCTTTGAGTTTTTCATGCAGTTCATCCATATTGGATGACCCTGTGAAATCCCAACCATATTGGTTTTTTTGCCCATTACAATATCGTATTCCATAATCCATGAAGGTCGGGAACATTGTGGGATTAATAATATTAAGAACCATAAAAAACTCCACCGGACGATTCTTGAAAGGTGTGCCTGATAATGCCACAAATCTGTCGATGGTTTTGGATAATGTCACAGTCTCCTTTGTCCTTTGAGATTTGAAATTGGCAATGTAATGGCATTCATCTATTACCATGCAATCAAACGGAATTAATGATAAAAAGGGCGACCATTCTTTCAGAATATCGTAATTGATTATCACATAATGTTTTTTGGACTCTGATGATTCCGCATGAATATAATACGGCTGTTTTCCGGAAATAACCTCATAAGTGCTATGTGACCATTTTTCAATTTCATTTTTCCAGACAAATTTTAAAGACGCAGGACATACAACCAGAATAAGCATAATTTCAGGGGTGGATTCAATGTATGTTATTGACTGAAGCGTTTTTCCAAGCCCCATCTCATCCCCGATTAAACACCTGCCGTGCCTGTCTGATATAAATTTCACGCCTTCCAGCTGGTACGGGAATAAAATATCTTTTAAATACTCAGGGATTGCAAGGCTGTCTTTGTCATCTGTATATTGGATGCAAAAACCCGCACCCTGCAATATCTGGAGATTTAATGCCGTACACAACGCCACCCAATGCGGTTCAGGTTCTGCTTTAAAGTGCCTGTTTTCCAGACTTTTAACATGTGCCAATGTGTCAGAGTCAAAGGGGAATGTAATATAAATTGTGTTCTTTGAAACTACTGCAATTTTCTTATTGTCCTCTATCTCTTCCTGAGCCTCCTCCACCTCTTCCTGATATTCAATCTGGCTGCGGGGGATCCATGTTTCTATGAGTGTCTCTCTTAAAATTTCATCTATGTCCTCAGACGTGTACCCGTTTGACAAATTTATTTTCATTTTTTGAGCACAGTTCTGCCCTATTCCAAGGTCTATACTATTTGGATCAAGATCTTCTCCACAAACAGAACAGACTCCTTCGTTGACCAAATTGACCCCATGCCCGTTTACAAGGAGAGCCTTCGCTGTCTCCCGTATTATGTTAGCATGAAAAATTCTTGGGACATTGTTTTCTTGTGCTATCCATTCTGTCACTTTAAATTTGTATTTTTTAGACATTTTCCTGCTGTCCTTAGATCGAGGTATTATCAAGGTATACCTTTATGGACATACTACATATAGATTGCAATTTTTATGGATGATCTACAGGTGCTATATAGCCTGTTTAAATATTCAGGCTCTAAGGTTGATGGACTCGTAAAAAG
>CAYNMO010000308.1:2444-2692 GCA_964398155.1 uncultured Actinomycetota bacterium
TGTGCTTAGATGGAGGTATTATAAAGGTATTAGCTTGTTGAAATTGAGACACTGTTGAAAAGATGTGATGAAAATTGTTAAGCTTAATAATGTTTTATAACTTATTAAACAGGAATGTAAGAGTTTTTAAAAAAAATACTGCTTTTACTGTCTTTGCTCAATCATTAATAAACACTTGATTTAAAAGATAATGCAATCAAAATTGATGTTCAGTTTAATAATGTTTTACAACTCTTTAAACAAGAATT
>CAYNMO010000309.1:0-2691 GCA_964398155.1 uncultured Actinomycetota bacterium
CTGCCTTTATTTTTTCAATAAGCGCCGAGACCTCCTTGGCAGAAGGGGAAGATGCTGAACTGAAATTGGGTATTATTGTACCGATTATTGTAAATCCATACCTGTCTGCATAGTACCCAAAACTTTCATGGTTTGTTACAAGCAGCCTTTCATCCGGAGGGATTATTTTTACTTCTTCTTTAATCCAGGTGTCCAGCTCAATGAGCCGATCGATATATTCTTCAGCGTTTTTATTGTACAGGTCTTTTCCCTGCGGGTCCGATTTTACCAGGGCATCTCTTATGTTCTGTACGTAAACCATTGTCAAATTAGGGTCCAGCCAGAAATGAGGATCCCCCTCATGATGATGGCCCGTTTCTTTTTCTGCGTCTGCTGCCTCATGAGTATCTTCATTTTCTGCCTCAGCTTCATGGCCATCTTCGCTTAGCATCCGGTTTTTCAAACCTTTTGAGCATTCTACGACGATTATTTTTTCGTTGGCACCGGTTATTATATCCTCCAGCCACTCTTCTAACCCTGAACCATTACTGATTAAAATATCGCTCTCGGCAATTTTTGCCACGTCGCCCGGAGACGGTTCAAAACTGTGCGGATCCAGGCCTATGGGCATCAGCGTTTCGATTACCAGCCTGCTCCCTGCAATATTTTTAGTGGTGTCTGCCAGGAAGGACTCAACCGCTAAAACCTTTGGCAAGACCGTTTGGCCTGAGTTGTTTTCCTGTCCTGTTTGAGTTTCATTGATTTTATTGTCAGGTTCAATTGAATTTTTAAATGATCCATTACTGGATAAATCAGCATTGCATGAACTAAAAACCACTAAAATAATTAAAGAAATGGCCACAAGCAGCAGACCCGGAACTAAAACCCATCCTTTAGATTTACCTGTTTTTTTAAACATCTGGTACATAATCCCTTCAAAATTAAAATTTCAGTTAAAGTTAAATCGTATGTTAAATGCGTGAAAATTGCAAAATGGCAATTCTTTTTTAAGCAAATATCTTAAAAAAATTTCAGTTGTTTGGCTAAAATCAGTGAAATTTTATGTTGGCTGTTTAAGAATGTTTTTGTATATGGCTTGTAAATGCGGGATTTATTTAAAATCGGCCGTCGGGATTCTTTTAAAATGGTTTTGCTGCTCTTCTTCTCACAGTTATCTCATCAACCCATGCTGTATCGGAAAGTCCAAGCATGTAAAGAACGGTATCAGCAATATCCTCGGGCCTAAT
The DNA here is from genome assembly GCA_964398155.1 of uncultured Actinomycetota bacterium. GTDB lineage: Bacteria > Actinomycetota > Humimicrobiia > Humimicrobiales > Humimicrobiaceae > JAMDDL01. The sequence goes on from CAYNMO010000309.1 coordinate 1,227, forward strand.
CAACAGCGACCTGTCCAAATCAGGCCGGGCCCTGGTAGCCAGGCGCGTGTCCACACCGCCGGGATTTACCAAAGCAATCAGGATGCCATCTTTGTGGAATTCATTTGCGATTGATTTTGTTATTCCGGCAACTCCGCATTTGCTTGCAGCGTAAATTGCCTGCTTCTCATAGCATTTGTCAACTATATTACTTGAAATATTTATAATAACGCCGCTTTTTTGAGGGAGCATTATGTTTAATGCCTGTTGGCAGCAGGTATAAACACTTTTCAGATTAACATTTATAAGTTCATCAAAATCTTTGGAGCTGCAGCTTAAAAATTCACTTGCAAGGGCAATGGCTGCATTATTGATAATAATATCAAGCCGTCCGTATTCCTCTGAGGTCCTTTTAAAAAGTGCCAATATCTGTTCTTCTCTTGACAGGTCAGTCTGGACTATAAGCGCATCTCCACCTAAAGATTTAATTTCTTCTTTTGTCTCTTTTAATTTCTCAAGCGTCCTTGCAGCCAGGATTACACGGGTGCCCTTCTTTGCCAGCGCAACAGCAATGCTTTTGCCTATCCCCATGCTGGCTCCTGTGACAATTGCGATTTTATTTTTTAAATCCATCTTGTTTGAACCTTACTAAATTATTTTTTTTATAGCTCCAAATACTCCTGTGTTGCTGATTTTAATACAGCCCGCACAAGCAGTAATTACTGTTTTTACTGTCTTAAGCTAATAATATATTTAAAAACTTTGTCTTTAGTTATTATATTTATTACATATTTTATTTTAAATTATCCGGATTTAAGCATTTTAATGAATCCAGGACAAAAAGCCCGTCCTTTCGTATAAGAACATCGTCAAAATATATCTCGCCACCGCCATACTCCGGAGTCTGAATGGAAATCAGATCCCAGTGAATTGCAGACTTGTTGCCGTTGCTTGCCTCTTCATAACACCTGCCGGGAGTAAGGTGGAAGCTGCCCATGATTTTTTCATCAAAAAGGCCGTCTTTCATCGGCTTTGTTATATGCGGGTTTACACCAATCGCAAATTCACCGATATATCTTGAGCCCTTGTCGGTATCCAGAAATTTATTAAGTTTTTCGTTTTCATTGGAAGTTGCGTGTATTATCTGGCCATCTTTAAATTCCAGCCTGACATTCTCATATGTTACCCCATGCTCTATTTGGGGAATATTGTATTTAATAACACCGTTTACAGAATTTTTAACCGGTGCAGTGAAAACCTCACCATCCGGGATATTGAATTCGCCCGCACACTTTATTGCAGGTATATCTTTTATTGAGAAACTCAGGTCTGTCCCCGGATCTTTGATTTTTACCATATTAGTTTTATTCATGAGATCCACAAGGCTATCCATTGCAGCAGACATTTTGCTGTAATCAAGATTGCAGACATTGAAATAAAAATTCTCGAAAGATTCCAGGCTTGTATTTGACAATTGTGCCATACT
>CAYNMO010000310.1:0-2690 GCA_964398155.1 uncultured Actinomycetota bacterium
CATTTCGATTATGATGCTATTCAGCTAATAATGAAAAAAAACACTAAATGTATTTTAATTGGTCCAGAAACCTGTATCAGACACTGCAAAGAAATGGGATTTGAAAATGAAAGGTTTTTACTGACAGGCGAGGGGAAGCTGAGAAATCTTGGGGATTTTAAAATTAAAGGAGTTTTTTGCAATCATGGCGAATTAGCAAAAGACGCCCTGGGCTTTATTTTGTACTTCAATGATATTAAGGTTTATTTCGCAGGTGATACTGCATTTAGCCCGAAAGAAATGGGCCCTGTCATTGCCGAAAAACCACAACTTGCAATACTTCCGATAAATGGAGCTTATGGAAATATGGATCCGACAGAAGCTGCTTTTTATGCAAAAATTGTTAAATCAGAGATAGCAGTACCCTGTCATTTCTGGACATTTGTAGAGCATGATTTTGGCGGCCCCGGAAAATTTCTGGAATCCATGAAAAAGTTTTACCCTGAGGGAGAGGCAAAAATATTAAAATGTGGTGAAAGCCTCATGCTCTAAAATATTAATAATATTGAAAATTTAGGAGAATATAAAATTTGAATAATCTGGATAAATTTGTAAAAAAAATAAATGATAAAAAGATTTGCTTTGGAGCTGGGCTCTGGTTTAGTGAGCCTCTTATCTCTGAAATTTTCTGTGAACTCGGTTTTGATTTTTTATGGATTTGTTCCGAGCACACAGCTTTGGATAAAAAAGATATTCTTGCTCATGTTATGGCAACAAGAGGTTCAGACACTGCTGCCTTTGTAAGAGTGCCCGGCATTTTGCCTGAGCTCATCAAGCCTGTTTTGGAAATGGACCCTGCAGGAATAATATTTCCCTTTATAAAAACAGAAGCTGACGCAGTAAATGCAGTTAAAGCATGCAGGTATCCGCCTGACGGAATAAGGGGATTTGGCCCTGTAAGAGGCAATGATTTTTACAGCATGCCATCAGACAAATATTATGAAAGATCAAAGACAAATCCCTGGGTCATGCTGCAGATAGAGCACGTAGATGCAGTGGCTAATCTTGACAAAATACTTGAAGTTCCCGGTATAAACTGTTTTGTGATAGGTCCAAATGACCTTGCCAATTCAATGGGGCTTTTTGGTCAGAGCAAAAGCGATGAAGTAATGAAAGTTATTGAGCTGGTGCTAAAAAAGATTAAGGCCAAAGGAATAGCAGTCGGTGTTGCAATAGGCTACAATTTAAAAGAGGAGCAGGGGTACAAAAGGCTTGTTGATTACGGCGCAGACTGGTTTTCAATGACGGGTGATTTTTTGGCAGTGAGGTCTTTTCCAAAAATGATGCTGGATGGCGCCAGAGCAGTATTTGAGACAAATTCAAAATAAAAAAGCTTAATAAACTAGTCTGCACAAGCAGCAGAAAGACAGTTAATGTGTCTTTCTGCTGAGCTTATTTGTTTTAATTTTAAGTCAATAAATATTATTAATAGAATTTATTATCTTATTATACGAGGAGCAGTCATGGACTCAAGGCAGCGTGTTTTTAATTCTCTAAACTACAAACTTTCCGACAGACCTCCGCTTGACGGCTGGTTTTTAAATGAGGTGCTCGTTAAGCTTAAAGATTACTACAAAGTTAATGAGCTGGAAGAGGTCCTTGAAAAACTTGGAATAGATTTCAGGACAACCTGCATGGAACCTGAAGAGAGCTTTAGAAAGAATTCATCCTACTTTGACAAGCTGGGACTTTCCATAATGATAGATGACTACCATCTAAGAGAAAGCGGCAAAAACGAATTAGAAGATGAGTGGGGCGTAAAAATAAAGATAACCGGAGACAGTGATATTAACTGGAAGTATTCATATCACCCGCTAAACGATAATGGCAAACTTTCACTTGATAACTTAAAGTTACCCGATCTTAATTCACCGGGGCGTTTCGATCAGGTAAAGCGGGATGTGGAAAAATGGAAAGGTAAATATGTTATTGGCGCAGGAGTAAGCACCCTTTTTAGAAAAGGATGGATACTCTGCGGATATACACGCTTTCTTGAAGCATTGTATACAGACAGAGAATTTGTTGAAGAGCTGCTTGCCATTTTAATGGAGTTCTATACTGAGCTTATTGGCAAATACGTAGCGGCCGGCATAGATATTATTGAGCTTGGCGGCGATCTGGGCACGGAAGAATCTCTTATGATATCGCCTAAACTGTGGAGAGAAATATTTCAACCAAGGCTTAAACATATGATAGGCAGCAATAAAAAAGAAGGAGTGTATTTCTACCTGCACTCAGATGGAAATATTTTAGAAATAATCCCCGATCTTATCGATGCTGGTTTAAATATTTTAAATCCCATCCAGCCTGAATGCATGGAGCCAAAAGAGATAAAAGCAAAGTTTGGGGATAAAATTACTCTTCATGGAACCATGTCGCTTCAAAAAACATTTTCACATGGAACGACAGAAGATATAAAAAATGAAGTCGCTGATAGAATCAAAGAATGCGGCTACAACGGCGGTCTGATACTTGCACCATCCAATTCATTTACAAGTGACATACCGCTTGAAAACATTATTTATTTTTATGATCTTGTAAGAGAAAATAAATTATAAGCATCTGGTTGAAACCCAAGAAGCTGACTGAAATAAAATTAACAGTTATTAACGATTGCGAAATTGAATATCACAGTCAGTAGCTCTATTTTT
>CAYNMO010000311.1:0-1562 GCA_964398155.1 uncultured Actinomycetota bacterium
AATGGAATTTTGTCCTTATTTCTTTCCCAATTTATATTTGTCTAATTAATTCGTTAGTAGCGGTGATTGTCTTAGTCAGAGGAAATAAAATAAAACACCACCTAGAATAAAGTGGTGTTTTTAAAAACATTATAGCAAGGACCGGTCTTGTTACTTTTAAAACTTTATAAAATAAGCCTTAAGTGGTATACTTTATATATGAATGAATTGAGTGATTTAACTAAAAAAATAGTTAAGTTTAACAAAGAAAGAGATTGGAAACAATTTCATAGCCCAAAAGATTTGGCCATCTCTTTATCACTCGAAGCCTCTGAAGTATTAGAACATTTTCAATGGAAAAACAAAGAAGAAATAGAGGAATATATAAAAACTCACAAGGAACACATTGGAGAAGAATTAGCTGATGTTTTTTACTGGGTTTTACTTATGAGTCATGATTTAAAAATTGATATAATTAAGGCTTCTGAAAAAAAATTAAAAAAGAATATAGAAAAATATCCAATAAAAAAAGCTAAAGGCAAACATCTAAAATATACAGAACTTTAAAATTTATGTCTGAAATTACAACTTTTTCTTTTGGTTAATTTAAATTAAATGTATCACCTTTATATTTTAAAATGTGCAGATAAAACGTTATACACGGGCATTACGACTGATTTAAAAAGAAGGATCATTGAGCACAATGGTTCGAAGCTTGGCGCCCGGTATACTTCCTCTCGTCGGCCGGTTCATTTGGTCTATACAAAGAAATTTAAAGATAGGTCGCTCGCATCCAAGGAAGAATCGCGGATTAAAAAGATGAAAAGAATTGAAAAATTGGTGTTGATTAAAAAAGAAAGTAAATAAATAAAAAAAAGAAAACCCGCCTTGCATAACGAAAGGCGGTTTCCTTTCTGCAAAGCGGGATGATTTAATCAAGGTTGAGTGATATTGAAAATTTACCACCGCCTTCATAATATGGCCAACCAGCATTAATCTGCAATGAGACAAGCAATGAATCCCCATTTTCAAGCGGGACAGCAAAAAAATACTCACTTTTAAGATAATTAGGGGGGTCTCCGTCAAACATATCATATTCGATTACAAATTTTCCTAACCCTTCACCTTTTTCAGTTTCAAATAAAGCCCATGGCTTGCTTTCTTTTAAGAAATTTTCAAGATCATCAAGTTGTTTGGTTAAAGTCTCGGCTCCAACTCCGAAGTCCCAATCATTACTGGGCAGATTAAAACGAAAATTACCCCTTATTTCTTTTATAGGGCTTTTTAATACAAGGTCTTTTACCTCGTTGGCGTTAAACATTTTCATGACTGAAGGATAAGTTTGAATATTACTTTTTTATTATTATATAACAACTTATAGTAAGAGTCAATAATTTGTGGACACAAAGCAAAATCTAACAAATCAGTTTATACCTTTATGGGAGTTTATAAATAGATGGGGAACCGTTTAAATATCGCTTATAATTGATGATAGGGGGTATATGGAGCCCAGGAATGTTATATGTAATACTTATCATTGGAATCGTCAGGACACATCCCAACATTCTTTAATTGATAATATT
>CAYNMO010000311.1:1572-2666 GCA_964398155.1 uncultured Actinomycetota bacterium
CTATAAAGATTTCTTCCCCTTTGCAAAGGGGAAGTAGATTATGGGTTTAAAAAGCTAAAATAATAAGTTTAGTAAAAATTTTTAATAAAGAGTATGTTATAATAAATGTATGTCTGTTTTAGTTTTGACAGATAAACTAATAAAAATCTTTCTTCGCCAAAGGATACGGAAGGACAAAACAAAAAAGGCTTTCTCAATCTTTTTGCTTTTTGTATTTATCGTTGTTAATTTTTGGGGTTTTAATATACACATCGCTTCCGCCGCGCTCTGGACACCAGCGAGCATGGGAACACCTCCAACAATTTGGCTTGACGCATCGGACCCAAGCACCGTCAGTCTAAGCGGTTCAAATGTCAATCGGTGGGATGATAAAAGTGATAATGGACATAATTTTTCTGAATCTACCCAAATGCCTACCTACGAAACAAATGTTCAGAACGGATTAAGGGCAATAAAGTTTTATAGCACCGGAGCGGCTTTTGGTCCAGGCACACAATATTTATCTAACACATCGTTCCAATATTCTGGGAACACCCTCCACATGTTTAGTGTTCATCGAAACAAAAACAATGGGGGAAATGCTGTATATGGCAGATTATTTTCTTTTGCTCAAAATAACATCCAAGATTACAGCAATACTCAAGGTATACTCCTTACTTATGGTGCCTCAACCGGTGTGGCCCTTTATAGAAACGATGCTGTCGCTGCAACCACCGGGGCTTTTAGTGATACATGGGGGTTGGTGGATGCTCAACGTAATGGAACGGCGGCAAAAATTTCACTAAATGGTAATACCTATGTAACAGGCACTACTAATTCAGCTAATCAAAATATTCAACGTAGTCGAATAGGTAATGATTTTAATCTTGCCGATTCAGGTATGTATGGTTGGATTGGAGAAAACATTCTTTTTACCAGTGCGTTATCTGATACAGATGCCGCAAAGGTCCAAGGATATTTGGCTTGGAAATGGGGATTGCAAGGCAGTTTGCCAGCTAATCATCCATATAAAAATGCTGCTCCTGCTTTCCCCGATGCGCCGACGGGACTTACTCCAACCGCCGGCAATACTCAAGTCTCACTTTCTTGGGTGG
>CAYNMO010000312.1:0-1814 GCA_964398155.1 uncultured Actinomycetota bacterium
GAATGCAGATGGAACCAATCATACAAACATGTCGGGCAAAGGCACTAATGGGCTTTATCCGGTCTGGTCCCCATCAGGATCCTGAAATATGCCTGCCCCATAAAGACTCTCCAAATATGGTGGGTTAAGGTTTTTGGTATTTTATAAATGTTAAAAGCTATTAAAAACATTAATAAAAATGGCTGTTAAAAAAAAATTATTTATTCTAATGGTTTTTTTATCCTTTATCCTCATGCTGATTATTTCCTGCACACACGAAAGCCTGGCTAACCCTGCAGGTGACAGCATTTTTTTAAACAGTAAAATAGCTTACGAGTCACAAAAAGAACTTTTCTGGCAAATATACATAATGAATCCGGATGGGACAGGCCAGACCAATCTTTCAAACAATGACTTTGATGAAGGGAATATTTCATGGGCTCCTGGCGGGGAAAAATTGACTTTTGTTTCCAATAGAAACGGGCATTACCAGATTTACGTGATGAATGCAGACGACTCATCCCGGGTCAATCTCTCAAATAATAATTTTGATGATTTTACCGCTTCATGGTCTCCTGACGGGAAAAAAATAGCTTTTGAGTCAATTCGAAATGAAAACTGGCAGATTTATACAATGAATTCTGATGGTACAGGCCAGGTTAACCTTACAAACAATAAGTTTTTAAACTGGCATCCCGCATGGTCTCCTGATGGGGAAAAAATAGCTTTTGAGTCAAGGCATTACCTGGATAAAAGCGATTACGGGAAAAGGCAGATATATATTATGGATAAAAATGGTTTAAACCAAATCAATCTATCCAATAATGATTTCATTGACAGACATCCTTCATGGTCACCTGACGGTAAAAAAATAGCTTTTGAATCGTACAGGGATGGGCGCTACCAGGTTTATTTAATGAATCCTGATGGTACAAACCAGGTAAATATTTCTAACAATAATTATGATGACTGGTATCCTTCATGGTCACCTGACGGTAAAAAAATAGCTTTTACTTCTTCAAGAGACGGCTATCAACAGATATATTTGATGGATACAGACGGGAAAAATGAAAAGAATATTTCAAATAATATTTATATGAACAGCAGCCCTGCATGGTCCAAATAATTTTTTAAAATTCTTTGACAAAATAGTGAATATGTTTAATAATACTTGTAATAAATTACACTCTTGTACCAATGTTCACTTTTTAGAAAATACTGGTTTTATAAAAAATTAAATTTCACAAAAATCCTGTTTGTAAAAAAATCCTTTATTGGGTTTGGTATTAGCATAATGTAGGAAATCAGCAAATAAGATATTTCATTAAATCAATGTTTTAAAAGGGGCCGAAAAATAAAGAGAGGAGGAAAACAATATATAAGCCGTTGCAGATACGGCGCCCCGTTAAAAGCTAATAGTAAGTGTTAGCCAATAATAAAAGAACAAGAGGAGAAAAATGAAAAAATCAATGAAAAAAGCTACAAGAGCACTGTTACTGGTCCTGGTAATTTCTCTGGTAACTATTTTAGGAGTTAGTTGTACTTCTGCAGCTGCAACAACAACAGCAGCAGCTGTAACAACAGCAGCTGCAACAGTGGCAGAAACAACAGTAGTAGCCGGTGAAACAGAAGTAGCCGCAGATACAAAGTCAGCTTTCCAGGGTGCCGATGGCGAGACTTACCACATGCTTGTTTTCGTTACCGGAGTAGAATATTGGATACCTGTGTATGAAATGTTTAAAGAATGCGGAAAACAGCTGGGAGTAAAAACTGTCTACAGTGGAACTCCAGAATATGATATAAACAAACAGTTGACTGTATTTGAACAGGTAATT
>CAYNMO010000312.1:1824-2656 GCA_964398155.1 uncultured Actinomycetota bacterium
CCAACCCTACGGGTATTTACCTTTGTCCCATGCAGCCGGATCCATTTATTGAACCTATAAACAGGGCTATAGAACAGGGTATTGCAGTAACTACTTTTGCTACAGATTCACCAAAAAGCAACAGGCAGATATTCATTACCTCAGATAACGTTAGAGAGGGAACATATGCTGCTACCAGGTTGGCCGAAGAAATAGGTGGAAAAGGAAAGCTTGCAGTCCTTAGAAATCCGGGACAGCTTAATCATGACATAAGAGTGGATACTTTTATTAAAACGATAAAAGAAAACTATCCTGACATTACAATAGTCGGGGATGCAGCAAGCAACCAGGATCCCGAAAAAGCATATCAGGCTGTTCTTACCATGGCACAAAAAGACCCGGATCTGGGTGGAGTATTCATGCCTGAAGCTAATTCCGGTATGGGTGCAGCACAAGCCGCCAAAGAATTGGGCGGAACAATAAAAGTGCTTTGCTGTGATGTTAACAAACAAATTCTTGACATGATTAAAGCCGGAGAGATCTGGGGAGCAATTAATCCGAATCAGGGAATGCAAGGATATTTCGGCATGCTGACATTGTTTGTTACAGCACATCCTGAATTGGTAGATCCAATGAATGAGGATAAAGCAATGGGCAAAAACCCGGTTACCCTGCCTTTTGTTGATAATAACCTTTCAATAGTTACTCAGGAGAATGTTGATTACTATTATCTTGATAAATATCTGGAAAGAAGAGGCAGCAAGGGCGTTGAAGAGTAATTCGCTGTAGTATAAATTATTTACTGAAGCGGCGATAATAATCGCCGCTTCAGACTATAAAAATGCTTGGACCA
>CAYNMO010000313.1:0-2647 GCA_964398155.1 uncultured Actinomycetota bacterium
GAACAAGACCGGTCGCATTGGAAAGACAGGCCATTTCTATCATTGATTTTGTCCCATCAACAAAAGAAGTCATCATTTTGCCGCTTGAGCCTTTTTTTGCAGCATATTCTTCGAGAGATGCCGGATTTGCATGTCTGTCAAGCGGGTTGTTCTTGCCTTTGCCTGCGCAGATAATCTTAAAACCCAGACCCTCTGCAAAATCAAAAAGCTCCATAAGCACCGCGGGTTCATCACCGGCAGCAAGCGTATAAACAAGTTTTCTCTCATCCGCAATTTTTTTAAGTATGGGCCCAACTGTTATGTCTGTTTCAACATTTAACGTTACAACATCCTTGTTTCCCAAAAGTGCCGTAAGGGCAACACAGGCGCCGACATCGGTATAGCCGGTTGCATCAACTACAACATCTATTTCAGGGATTTCCGCAAGCATTGTAAAATCGTTTGTAAATACTATTTTGTCATTTAAAATGGCTTCACTTGTCTTTTTGAAGGAAAAATCCGATAATTTTTTACCGGTAAGCATTTCTTTAAGGTTAGCGTTTAGGACACTACCGGAATAACTGTTTTGGGCTTCAAAAATATCTGTCCTGTTTAATTCAAGTCTGCTGCATATTTGATCGACTCTTGACATGCTTTTGTCTGCAACTGCACAAACTCTAAATCCCTTTATGCTGTTTAGGTGCGAGATTATTGACAGACCCATTTGTCCGGCTCCAACAACCCCTACATTAATGTTTTTCCCCTGTTTTGTAAGTCCGTTTAACTTTTCTTTAAAACCTAACAAATGCATCTCCCTCGAAAGTTCTTTTTTTTAATCTAACTTATTGCCTATCAGTTTCTGTAAATAAATCAAATTCCAGTAAAACATTTTCATTACTTAGCATATAAGTTTATCTTAATCCTGCCTGTCTGGCCTGATATCAGCTATAAAGTAGTGCGCCATCTTATTGTAATATTTTATCATGTTTTAAAATAGTATACTTTTATAAATGAAGCAACGGATAGGCTTTCAGGTACTATTTTAGGTGAGGCAATTGGTAGTATAATAAATTGATTAGTTATAGCTATTTCCAGAATGTTTTAACTAAACACCCAATCCTATCCAAAACCTTGGAGCTGATATTACATATTTTTTCCTCCCGGCTCTGGTAGTACCCTTTAAAACTGCTAAAGCTCGCTTAACCTGTGGTTTATAGTATAAAGCGCCAAATACAAGTCCTTATAGATGCCATAGGTCTTGCGGTATGTTTCACGAAATTTGTCATCAGGATAGAATACTTTGCGTGGTTTTATCAGGTTATTTACAGCTTCTTCAATATTTTTATAAATACCCACGGCACTTCCTGCAAGAAGGGCTGCAGCAAGTGCACCTGTTTCACTTATTGTGAGGGCCCTCACCTCTCTTTCAAAAATATATGATTTTGTTAATAGACCATGCAGGTTCTATCACAGAACCTGTTTCCTTGAATACAGCTTCTTTCCCGAGCTTGTCTTCAAGAAATTGAGCTTGTTTTGTGCACCTTCCTTCCGTCTACAGCAGTAAGGCTGTTGTAAAGCGGATTTCCATTCCTGTCAATTGGAGTTACGGCAACACCGATAACGGAAGCACAAATGGCTTTTACTTTGTCATTTGGGACCATAAGCACCGATTTTTTAATTACTTCCTTTATCGCCGACCATATCTGGTTTGGGTCCATTTCCACCCACCCGGGCCTTGGATAAATTTCAGGATATTCCTTATATGCCTGCGACAGGATTTGCCCTTCGTTATTAAAAATTACACTTCTGCACCCGGTTGTCCCAATATCAAGTCCCATAACACTCATTTTAAACCTCCAGGTGATCGACTCTTTGGGTTTTAAAAATATTTACAATGACTGACAATTTTGTCAGACAAAAACTTATTTCGTTAAAATACCATCCTAAAAGCAGTGATTTTATCAGTTTTGAAAATAAATTCCATCAGATTTTGTCGATTTTCGAGTAAAATATTAAGCAGATCAAGAAAGCCACTCAAAGGCTTTTACAGTTACAGTTGTGGGGCCTATTTTAACTAATGCTGCTAGTTTTATACTCAACAACTAGCCGTTCATATTCTTTCCTGATGTTTTTAAGGTGCCTACGGGCATTTTGGAGGCTGCCAGATTTGGCAAGCATCTCAAGTTCTCTGGCAACTTGCATCAGGTCATTTGCAAAGACATTCAGGGCCCCTCCCTTTATTGAATGGGCCTCTCTGTCGACTGTCTCTGAATCATTACTTTTTATAGCCTCCTCAATATTCCGCAGTTGAGATGGTATAAACTCTATAAACCCTTTTATAATAGACTGAGCAATTTCTCTGTTGCCTCCCATTCGCTTTACGTAAGCCTCGATATCAATTGATATGCCCCGGGTGTTTTGCGGGTTATCCTGCAGGTTATTCAGCTGGCCGTCTTGCCTATCGATTTGCAGGTTCAAATTTTTATTGCACTGTGGGACATTTTTCCGGTTTTCCTGCTGGGTGCTCTCCGGTTTCTCTTGATGGTTGACTACTTGCAGGATGTCACACTGTTGGTCGTCCAGAAGGTCGTTTTGCCGATTATCTGGTCCTGCAACTGATTTTGTATCTCTGTTTTCTGTTTTAACATTGCAGTTTGATGCCGGCACC
>CAYNMO010000314.1:0-2612 GCA_964398155.1 uncultured Actinomycetota bacterium
TCTTATTGAACAAGCTGTTCTAGATAATGATAATGAAGAAAAAATCATTAAACACCTAGAAAACAATCTATCTACCTCAAATATAAAATATTTTGCCTCAACCTTTAAAAAGAATAATTATCAACTTACTGACAAAGCTATAATCTTAGCAAAAACCTTAATTAAAAGAATTCCTTCCAAAGAAGCTGTTTCTGCTCTTGCTCAACTACTTCAATTAAAAGATGTAAGCAAAAATGAAGCTACTTATGCTGAAGTTCAAGATATTATCTACTTTATTAATAAAAATATGACCAAAGATAACCTATCTGATCTCCTATCAACTTTAGAAAAAAATCTTTCTATTAAAAGTACAAGTGACTTTTACGCTTTAGATGAACTATTTCAACAAAATATAAACCTTATAAATAAATACTATGATAACAACGAATATCTGAAATCTTTTATGCTCGAATTAAAAACACTAGCTTCTGTTTATAGGGCTAAAGAAAATTTTTCTTTCTCAGTACAAAAAGCCAGAGCCTCTGAAAAATTGGACACAATAAAACTAATTCTGGAAGACATCATTATCCAGACAGAAACAATAAACAGCAACCAACCAGCTTCAAAACTGCTAACCAATGTAAAATTCTTTGCTTCCAAAATAGAGGATATAGACCTTAAAAAAATATTAAATTCTATAGTAAAGAGTAGCCAATATGATAAAACCATATTAACTAATGACGGATTTAATACCATAAGTATCCCTGATATAACAAAACCAATCCCCACTTTAAATACTAACGACTTGGAGGAACAAAATGAATAAATTAAATTTCTTTTTATGCTTCTGCCTACTAATGTCTCTCGGGTTTAGCTATAACCTAACTAGTGTTTCAGATATAAGCACTGGTAAATCCAATATCGCGTATATCCTTACCCATGAAGCTTTACTAATAAACCCCGCATTCCTGTCACAAACAAAATTAGCTTTTAGCAATCAAAACATAGACACAACTGGTATAGAAACAAAAACTCATGGACTCAACTATATGGTTATCGGTGGATTTGGAGTTGGAGAAATGCATAAAACAGAACTTGCTTCTAAAAATATTACTGTTGGGTTACTTGGTTACGGTTCAAAAATAAATAAACAATTCTCTTGGGGAATAACCTATCAAACAATTAGCATAGACGACAATGGTACAAAAAACTCTGCTTGGTCAACATTACTTGGCGTAAGCTATAATGAACCAAAAAATAATCTATACTTTGGACTTACACTAGAACACTTTTTCAAAGACACCAACACAGCATTAGCTGCTGACTTACCTCCAACTATCGCCTTTGGCTTTAACTTTATCCCTTGGAATCAAGTAATGTGGTCAAATAAGTTATTTTTTGTTAGACAACCAAACGAAAAAATAAAATACAATTCAGGCCTATCTGTTATGGCTAACGACAATATTATGCTTAATCTTGGTGCAAGCGAATCCGGATATGCACTTGGGTTTGATCTACCTTTAGTTATTGAACAAAAGGGATTTGGGTCTCTTCGTTATGCAGTAGAAGTGCCGTTTAACGTATCTGAAGAAATAGTTTACTCTTTCGCTTACTCCTGGGGGAAATAGTTACTTAATAAATTTAACCGTAGCCATTGTTTGTTCTAGGCCTACATCTATTATGCTTTGAGCTATTTCAGGGAAGTTACCTAAAACCTTTTCAATCTCAAGAACTTCTTCTTGGCTAAACTTACTAAGCACATGACCACTCAAATCCTTACCTTCCCTTTCATCACCAATCCCAACCCTTATTCTAGGAAAATCCTGGCCGATAGCCTCGATTATTGATTTAATACCATTATGCCCACCGGCGGAGCCTTGTTTTCTTATCCTTAATTTGCCAAAAGGAAGCGCAACATCATCATATATCACAACAAAATCACTCGGCTGACATTTATACATTGAGCATATTGACTGAACTGCCTTGCCACTTAAATTCATATAAGTAAGTGGTTTTACAAAATAAATTTTCTTACCATCGACATACGCCTCAAAGCTCTGATATAAGCCTCTTTTGGACCCTTTTTCTACTGCTTGCCAATGATTAATAAGTTTATCAAGTGCCATAAACCCAACATTATGTCTTGTACGAGAATATTCGGTCCCTGGATTACCAAGCCCTATAAAAAATATTTTTTTTGTTTCTTTATTTGATTCTTTGAATAATTTTAACATCCATTAGTTCCCTTTTTGCGTCTCTTGCTATCCATTTTACTGAATCTTTTTGCTTGAGTATAGCATCTATTGTCTCTAAAGCCTTTTCCCTTAATCGCGTATTCCTTTTACCAATCTGACGCAAAGCCCAATTAATCCCTTTTTTAACGTCATTTCTTCCATCATGCGACTCTTCTATAATTCTATCAAAAAAAGGGTAAAACGCCTCATCTTTTGCCTTCTTGTCGCTAACCGCTAGTCTGGCCATAAGCACAAACCCTGTTCTTTTCTCAAAAGTTGCTATTCTGTGACTATACTCCATCGCTTTCTGGTATGAATTAGGCATTTTCTCAAAAAGATTCATACAAAACTGATCACAAATTTCCCAATAAAAAAACCCTCTCACAAAGCTATCCATAA
>CAYNMO010000315.1:0-2607 GCA_964398155.1 uncultured Actinomycetota bacterium
ATCGTCTAATCCGAAAGGGTTGCTTCTGCGGGTGGGCGGAAGGGGGTTCTGGGGGTAATGCCGTCTGTCCTATAAATTTTGGCCGAGATCTTTTCGAATTTTTTCGAAAGCACACCGCCAAAAACTGCAGAATTAAAGGAATACTTTAAATAGGAGTTTAAAGGAAAGGAAACTTATAATATGAAACAGTGGTATGAGTTATTGTTTGAGAATTATGGGGAAAAATATGATAGTGAAAATTTTGCTCAGGGGACAATTGGCGAATGTGATTTTATTGAACAAGAGCTAAATTATGACAAATCGTTAAAAATACTTGATATCGGATGTGGTACCGGGAGGCACTCGATTGAATTATCAAAAAGAGGATACTCTGTTACCGGGATTGACTTATCGGACTCGCTTCTAAAGAAGGCAAGAGAAAAAGCTGACAGGCAAAATATAAAAATTGATTTTTTAAAACATGATGCAAGAAATCTGCCTTTTGAAAATGAGTTTGACGCTGTGATAATGCTTTGTGAAGGTGCCTTCCCACTTATGGAAACAGACGAAATGAATTATGAAATACTTAAAAATGCAACAAAATCGTTAAAAAGAAATGGGATATTTATATTTACTACGCTAAACGGGCTTTTCCCGCTGTATCATTCAATAGAAGAATTCTGCGGCTCATGTTCTGAAGAAGGCAATGCCACTTATAGAAGCAATACTTTTGATCTGATGACATTTCGCGATAATAATATTACAGAAGTTGAAGATGATTCTGGAGTCAAAAGGAAGCTTAAGTGTAATGAAAGATATTATGTCCCCAGTGAGATTTCGTGGCTTTTAAAAACACTCGGATACGATCAAATCGATATTTTTGGTGCAAAACTTGGTGCTTTTTCAAGAAATGACAAGCTTACAACAGAAGATTTCGAAATGCTGGCGGTCTCTCAAAAAAAATAAATGAGTCAAAGTTTTAATTTCCGCTTTTTCTCTCAGCGTAAGGCATAAAAAACATTGCAAAGAGTGAAATGACTGGAAGCAGCAGTATCAAGTAAATAGTTTTTTCTATTCCTATACTGTCGGCAAGTTTTCCTAAAAACATTAATGCAATTCCGGCGCTGCCATAGCTTAAACCCATTACAAGTGATGATGCAAGGCTTAAGTTTCTGGGAAATATTTCATGAGACATGCTTATACATAAGGGGACTGTTGAAATCATAAAAAATCCCGATAAGATAAATAAAATTATGCCCGTAAGTGTATTGGATCTAAAAATGAAAAATACCAGGGGTGTCATAACTGCATATGCTATCTGGATAAGGGTACTTCTCTTTAATTTATCTGAAAAAAACGAAGAAAAAACTCCACCAATACCACCTATCAGTCCAAAAGCAAGCAAAATAATGCTTATATGAATAATATCAACATTACGATTTGAAAAATACAGGGGCATAAATGTAAGCAGTCCAACCCATAATACATCTCTTGCAAATGATGCAATCCATATTAAAAAAATAAGAAGCATCTTTTCTTTTTTTATCTTGAACCTAAAAGCACTCTTCCCAGAGGGTTCAGAATGTAAAGTTTTAGCATGAGCCTTAAACGGGGAAAGGACTTTAAATAAAATTATTGCTACTATAACCCCTGGAATCATGGCCAGGGGAGAAAATTTTATTCCTGCTTTGTCTATTATTAAAATAAAAAATAATGATCCTACTGCATATCCGGCATTTCCTCCAAGAGAAATAATAGAATTTCCAAAGCCTTTCTTTTTTCCCTCATACTGCGCGCCTATTGCTGCGCTTGGAGGATGAAAAGCAGAAACACCAATATTGCCTAAAAAAAGTAAAATTAAAATAATATAATAATTTGAGGAAACAGCAGTCAGGGATAGAAAAACTGCAGCGGCCAGCATCCCGTAAGTCATATAATTCTTCATGCCGTTTTTGTCTGATAAAAAACCAAAAATAGGCTGGGTAAAGCTGTTTGCAATAAGAGCGATGGCTGACATCACTGATACCTGGAAAATTGACAGATTAAATTTTAAAACGATAAGAGGTATTGTCCCAACTATAAAAGCCGGATAGAGGTCAACAACAAAATGGCCTATAGTCGAAAGACTTATATTGTAAATACTTGACTTTGCTTTTTCTCTTGTCATTTTATGCCCTGTTTTAAGTGTAATTAAGAAATTCTACTAGTTTAAATTTAATTATCAATACTTTTCTTTTTTTTAATTGCTTTAAATATATAAATTTTTGTATTTATTTTATATAATTAACTGCGACCGTGCTAGGCGGGGAGCTAGCGGTGCCCTGTAACTCACAATCCGCTACAGTGGGGCTGAATTCCGGCGATTGAGGTTTATTGCAGTAAGGTCTGGCTATTCCGTAAGTAGTGTTGAAGGCTGGGTCTTGTGCGGCGAAGTCTTACGAACCCCGTCAGGTCCGAGAGGAAGCAGCGGTAAGTAAACTGCTTTGGGTGCCACAAGGAAGCCTGGCTGGAGCCAGCTGCGGGATGGGCGCTTGGTGTTATAAATCGAAGCCCGGTGCATGGTCGCTTTTAATTTTATTGTCTAAAACCAGATCTATAAAAAAATGGGATATGTTTCAATTTACAGGA
>CAYNMO010000316.1:0-2604 GCA_964398155.1 uncultured Actinomycetota bacterium
AAACAGGAGATACTCCTCATAATAATAGGAGGTATTTTTGTAATAGAAGGGCTTTCGGTAATAATTCAGGTCATCTGGTTTAAGTCTTTTAAAAGAAGAGTTTTTAAAATGGCACCGATACACCATCATTTTGAATTGCTTGGCTGGCCTGAAATAAAGGTTATAACAAGATTCTGGCTGGTCTGCTTCCTTTTTGCCTCCGTAGGATTCTTTATCTACTATATAAAGTTTTTGGACTAATTGTTAAAAATATAAAATAAACAAAAAATGAATTCTGATAAAAATAATTTGTTTGCCGATAAAAATATTCTTATTTTCGGGTTAGGCAAAAGCGGCCTCTCTTCACTTAAGAAGCTTGCAGGCTGCTGCAAGAGCATTTATGCACTGGATAATAATCCCATGTTTTCTTTACCTGAAGATTTTAAAAAATTCTCTGAAGCCGCTGAAATAAAATTTCTTATAGGGAGCAGTGAAAACTCTTTAAATAGTATACTGGATAAGACTGATCTTATTATTGTCAGCCCCGGTATTTCAATGAGCATGCCTCTTCTAAAAAAAGCTGTCAGAAAAAAAATAAAAATCTGGAGCGAACTGGAGCTTGCGTGGGCATTTATGAGCGAGAATCAAAAGAGAAATACAATTGCAATTACCGGGACAAATGGGAAAACAACTGTAACGACTCTAATCGAAAATATATTAAATGATTCCGGACTCAATTCTGTTGCATGCGGAAATATAGGGAAGCCCCTTATTGATACTTTAACTGTAAAAGAAATTTCAGAAAATGAACAAGTCTGCAATGAAGAGTATTTTGAGAATCTGATAAGAGTAATAGAAGTTTCAAGCTTCCAGCTTGAAAACACTTATAGTTTTAATCCTCACGTAGGAATAATTTTAAACATTACAAATGATCATATCGACAGGCATGATTCGATGGCAAAATACGCCAGGATAAAATTTAAAATATCTCAAAACCAGAGCCCTGTGGATTTTTTAATTGTCAATGACGATGATAAGAATACATCAAAATTTTTAAAAAAATTTGATTTTAAAAAAGAAATAAAATCAAAAATTATAAGGTTCGGATTTGACCCAAAAAAATCTTTTGAGATAGTCTTCCGTAATGAGGATATATTTTACAGCTTTAATAATATAAATGGCCTAATTCCAATAAATGGCAGGAATTTAATAGGCAGACATAATATTGCAAATATTATGAGCTCAGTTGCAGCAGCAAAAATATTTGGAGCAGAGGATACGGCCATCTCTAAGTCTGTAATAAAATTTGTTCCACTCCATCACAGGCTTGAATATTTTGGAACAATAAACGGAGTGAAATGTTTTAATGACTCAAAAGCCACTAATCCCGATGCGGTAATAAAAGCACTCGAACATTTCCAAAAAGAGGTCACTCTTATTCTGGGAGGACTGGATAAAGGGATGGATTTCAAGACTTTAATACCTGCAGTAAAAGAGAAAGTTTTAAATTTGATTTTAATAGGGGCATCCAGGGAATTATTGTTTAAAACATTTTCTGAAATTCCACATGAGTATATGATTTTTAAAGCAGATTCTCTTGAAGAGGCAGTTTCGACAGGAATGGAGACAACCAAAGTAAATAACACTTTTTTACTTTCTCCGGCATGTGCCAGTATGGATATGTTTAAAGATTATAAAGACAGAGGCGATCAGTTCAAAAGAATTGTATTGTCTCATAAAAAATAAATCATTTTTTATGGAAAATTTTTCCGACAAAAAAATAAATCTTGTAAAAGTAAATATTGAATACTATTTTATTTTTATTATTACTGCGTTACTGCTTGGAACTGGCATAGTAATGGTTTCAAGCGCTTCCATGCCTTTTGGTGAAAGCTACTATAATGATGCCTTTTATTTCATCAGAAAGCAGATAATCTGGTCTTTGATTTCAATAGTACTGCTTTTTATTTTTTCCAGAATTGATTACCATAAAATTGCCAAAATATCCAATTTTATAATGTTAGGGGCAATTGGACTTCTGGCACTGGTACTCATACCCGTTATTGGATCGGAAATAAACGGGGCAAGAAGATGGATAAGTCTGCCATTTGCCGGATTGCAGCCTTCTGAGTTTGCAAAAATAGCAATTATTATTTACCTGAGTGATGTTCTTAGTAAAAAGTACAGAGAAATCTATAAAATCAGGTCAGTGCTGTTTCCGGCATTTATATTTTTAGTGACTGCAACTCTGCTGATAGCAATGGAGCCAGATTTCAGTGTTGTTGTAATTTTATGGATTGTTATATTTATTATTATGTTTGTTGGAGAAGTAAGGTTTAAACATATTGCAGGAATTGGAATTACTTCAATTGTTTTGTCTGTTGGTTATTTATTCCTTGAAAGTTACAGGCGTGAAAGAATATTTGCATTTTTAAACAAAACTGCGGAAGCAGGAGGATCAAATTTTCAAATTAATCAGTCACTTATTGCACTTGGATCCGGGAGTATTTTTGGTGTAGGACTTGGCAACAGCATCCAAAAGTATTCCTATCTGCCCGAGGCAAATACGGATTTTATTTTTTCAATTATTGGTGAGGAATTTGGTCTTATTGGAACTTTGTCTAT
>CAYNMO010000317.1:0-2584 GCA_964398155.1 uncultured Actinomycetota bacterium
CGGCTCAATATTTACAATTTTTCTGATTTTATTTATTTCGTCTCTTAAGGCAGCCGCTTTTTCAAATTCAAGCTCTTTGGCAGCCAGATGCATTTCTTCTTCAAGATTTGATATTATCGCAATAGTTTCATTTAAATTCATTTCAAGAAATTTTTCTTCATTGAATTTTGTAAAATTTTCTTTTACTGTCTGTGCAGTTCTTTTTAATTTTTTACTTTTTGAAGTTATTCCCGTTGAGTAAAGAATATCTGAAATATTTTTAATTATTGTTGCGGGAGTTATATTATTGTCTATATTATATTTTTTCTGGATTTCTCTTCTTCTGTCCGTTTCGCCAACGGCATTCCTGATAGAATTGGTTATTGTATCAGCATACATAAGAACAATTCCATTAACATTTCTTGAAGCTCTGCCGATAGTCTGTATAAGAGATGTTTCCGACCTTAGAAATCCCTCTTTGTCAGCATCAAGAATTGCTACAAGCGAAACTTCCGGAAGATCAAGTCCTTCCCTTAAAAGATTGATTCCGACAACTACATCAAAATCTCCCCTCCTCAGACCTGTAAGTATTTCTATTCTCTCAATAGTATCAATAGTGGAGTGAAGATATCTGACCTTTATTTTTCTTCCGGCAAGATAATCAGTAAGGTCTTCGGCCATTTTTTTTGTTAATGTTGTAATAAGAACTCTTTCTTTTTTTTCGACACGCTTTAATATTTCACTCACCAGATCATCAATCTGGCCTTTTGAAGGCCTTATAATGATTTCCGGATCAATAAGACCTGTAGGCCTTATAATCTGCTCTACGACCTGAAGGCTGACTCTGCGCTCAAAAGGACCGGGTGTTGCGCTTGTAAATAATACTTTTTTTACTTTATTTTCAAATTCATCAACTTTAAGCGGTCTGTTATCAAGGGCAGAAGGCAGTCTGAAGCCAAAATCTACAAGTGTCTGCTTTCTTGATTTATCCCCTTCATACATTCCCCTTATCTGGGGCATTGAAATATGAGATTCATCTATTACTGCCAAAAAATCGCTGGGGAAAAAATCAATCAGAGTATTGGGTGTATCCCCTGGTTTCTTGCCAAGTATATGTCTTGAATAATTTTCTATTCCGCTGCAAAATCCCAGCTCAGCAATCATTTCCATATCGTATTTGGTCCTGGATTCTATTCGCTGCGCCTCAAGAAGCTTGCCCTGTTTTTTAAAATAAATGACCCTTTCCTTCATTTCTTCTTCGATAGTAGGAAGAGCCCTCTCTATCCATTCATTAGCTGCCAGAAAATGAGTTGCCGGGGAAATTATTGATATTTCTGCGGATTTAAAGATTTCTCCGGATATAGGCTGAAATTCTATAATTTCTTCTATCTCATCACCAAAATATTGAACTCTTACGGCATTGTCCTGATATGCCGGAAATATTTCAAGCGTATCACCTTTTGCTCTGAATATTCCCTGCTTGAACTCATAATCATTTCTTTCATATTTTATGCCTATAAGATTCTTTATTAATTCTTCTCTTGGGTACTCTTCATGTTTCTTGATTACCACTCTTTTACTTTCATATTCTTCCGGTGAACCAAGATTATATATGCATGAAACGCTGGCGACTACTATTACATCGGTTCTTGAAAATAGCGAATTAGTTGTTGAGAGTCTGAGTTTTTCTATTTCTTCATTAATTGAAGAGTCTTTTTCAATATACATGTCTTTGCTTGGAATATACGCTTCAGGCTGGTAATAATCATAATAGCTGACAAAATATTCAACCGCATTGTCCGGAAAATATTCTTTGAATTCATTGCAGAGCTGAGCAGCAAGAGTTTTGTTTGGAGCAAGAACCAGGGTAGGAATCTGAATATTTTTAATAACATTGGCAACAGTATAGGTTTTGCCGGAACCCGTTACGCCAAGTAATGTCTGATATTTATATCCTTTTTTTATTCCATCAGTTAAATTGGAAATTGCACTGCGCTGATCACCCTGCGGAGTATAATTTGCAAAAAGTTTAAATTTTTTATCTAACCGGTATGATCCTGAATCCATAGTTTTTTATATTATATTTTTTTGTCCTGTGCAGAATTTTTTTAGGATATCTTTTAATTGGTTCCCGTAAAACAATAAGCTAAAATAGTACAATAAAATATTTACCATGCTTAATTTAAACAAATAGTTCTTTAAAAACCAGATTATTCCCTGGAAACCAGTTAAAGTTTTTTAATGACAGAATCGATGTTTTCACACAAATCTTCAAGGGAAGAATTATTTTCTATAATAAAATCTACCTTATTATTGTTTATATTTATTTTCTGATTTGAAATTCTTTGCCTGATATCTTCCAAACAGATACTTGAATCCCTGCATTTTAAAAACTTTTCTCTTTTTATATCATGAGCTTTCAAATAAATTATTTTATCACAGAATACGTCGAGGCCTGCATCAAAAAGTATTGCCGCATCTATTATAATATAATTCTGGTCTGAATTATTCTTAATAAATTCTGCAACTCTTTCAGTTATCAAAGGAAACATCAGTTTATTTAATTTATCCATCTGGCTGCTGTCTTTAAAGACTATTCTGCCCA
>CAYNMO010000318.1:0-2579 GCA_964398155.1 uncultured Actinomycetota bacterium
AAAGGCTTTGAAGAAAACCCTTTTTTCAGAATTCCACTGTCAAAAATATTTATATTTTCGCTAAAAATCTTTTCCCCCAGCTTGTCTTTAAATAAAGATTTGCCTTTCTGAACAGAGTCAGATGTAAGTATGGAGGCAATTACTCCAAGAAACTGTGAAGACACAAGACTGTCAAGAAGGATGTCTGCATTTTTAGATTTTATCTTTTTTGCCCCTAAAAGATTGACTGACTTGCTGACTGCCTCCTGTGCAATTTTTTCAAGATTTAATTTTTGAGGATTTCTTCCATATAAAAAACTAAAACCCGTTGAAGTATCGTCTCCTTCTTTTGAGATTATATTTAAAAACAAAAAGCAGCTGGTGCTCTTATAGGCTCCTTTAAAACCTTTTGAATTAAGAAGTGTGGTTTCTGAAAAATTATCGCTGTAATTTAAGGAATCCAGTCCTGAAATTCTCCTGTCTTTTCCTATAACTATTTTTTCAAGATCCATGGATAATTTGATCTTGTCTTCAATAGTTGCTTTAAAAAATTCTTCATCATACATTTCCCTGCTTAAATCAGGAGCATCAGGGTATTTATATTCATCTTTTGAAGGAAGTCCGTTTATATCTTCTCTTGCAGTAATCTTTGAATTAAGTATGGCTTTTTCAATGCAGTCACTAAGGCTGTTTTCTTCAAAAGAATTTGTATATGCATATCCTATGCTATTTTCTTTGAATACTCTTATTCCTGCACCTTTTGAATCAGAATAAGACAGCGACTCAACTTCACCCTCAAATATTTCAATGTCATTGTCTATTGAATTGGAAATATAAATCTCATATTCATCTATACCTGCTTTATCCATCAGTAAGGATATTTTTTGGGCAGTTTCCATATCATTTTTTTTATCATTGTTTTTTAAGTTAACCATTTATACCGCTCCCGTTCCGCCAACTGTAATAGAGCTGACTTTTATTGTTGGCTGACCGACCTCGTTTGTTACAGACTGTCCGTTCTTGCCGCAAAACCCCGGAGCATAATCGATATCATTTCCAACAGCTTCAATTTTGCCAAGAATTTCTGGTCCATTTCCAATAAGCGTAGCTCCTTTTATAGGATAACCCAGCTGGCCGTTTTCTATCATATATCCTTCGCTTATTCCAAAAACAAAATCACCTGTTGCCGGATCTACCTGTCCGCCTGAAAATTCCTTTGCATAAATTCCCTTCTTTACTGAGCCTAAAATAGTATCAGGCTTTTCAACCCCATTATCTATAAATGTGTTGCTCATCCTTGGGAAAGGAATATCACGATATGACTGCCTTCGGCCATTTCCTGTTTGAGGCAGGCTTAGTTTTTTTGAAGATTTGACATCTAGAAGATAACTTTTCAATATGCCTTTTTCAATTAAAACATTTCTCTGGGAAGAACAGCCCTCGTCATCAAATTTATAGGAGCCCCAGTGATACTCAAGTGTAGAATCATCTATAGCAGTAACAGTTTCAGAAGCAATCCTGGAGCCTATTTTATCTTTAAAAACAGAAGCATTTTTTATAATCGCATCAGCTTCAAGACCGTGTCCGCAGGCTTCATGAAAAATTACCCCTCCGAAACCGGGGCCTATTATAACAGGTGAAATACCCACGGGAGCATTTATGGCGTCGAGCATATTTATTGCCATTGCTGCTGCTTCCGATGCAACATCTTCAGGTTTTTTTTCAGTAAATAATTCAAAACCTTTTGTTTTTGCAAGTGACTTGTAACCTGTTCTGACCTCTGCACCCCTTAGAGCAATTACACTCACAGCAAGAAAAGTTTTAACCAAAAAGTTTTTAGAAAAAACTCCCTCAGAATTTGCAATTATAATTTCCTCTTCCAGGTCAGAAAGAGCAGCAGTTACCTGGTAAATATATTCAGATTTATTTCTTGCACTGGAGTTGACTGAAACAAGAATCTGCTTTTTTATTTCAGGAAGAACCTTATCGGGGTAATCAAGTATTTTGATATTATAGCTGTTTCTGGATTCATTTAAATCAAGGGGTTTATTGATTTTAGAATTACTTACTGCAAAACTTAATATTTTTGCGCTCTCAATAAGTTTTGCTTCTTCAACAGAATCAACATAGCCATAATAAGTGCTGTCTTTATATATCAGCCTAAGACCGCAGCCGATCTCAAATCCACTTGAAGAGTTTTCTATTTTATTATCATCGAGTCTTAGATTGTTGGCAACTTTCTTTTGGACGAAAAGCTCTCCAAACTGACCTCCGCTGCCAAGCAATTGATTTAAAACTTTTTTAGCCGTCGCCTTATTTATCAAAAATATCTTTTCCGGAATATGTATTTATAAAAATAATATTAATTTATACTTTAAAAATAAAATTTTTAGAAGTTAATTCTGTTTATTTTAAAAATTATTTAATTTTGAAGATAATCGCTTATTTCCTGGGCTTCTTTTTTACCTTTTTTTACTTTTTCAGCAATTATCTCCCTTGCTTCCTCAACTTTTACTTTTCCTTTTTCAACCAGTTCTTCGCTTTTATCCTTTAATTCTGATAATTTGTATTTGCCTTTATCCAGTAGATCCTGAGCTTTT
>CAYNMO010000319.1:0-2564 GCA_964398155.1 uncultured Actinomycetota bacterium
AAATATGACCGACTTCTATTCCCTTGTTATATTCGAGCTCTTTTTTGCAGTTTTCGCATAAATCTCCTGAAACAGGATATGAGAAGTCACCCCATTCTTTTACAGTATAATCTCTACCGGAATTAATATTGCTTAAATGATAATCTTTTTTATTTGCTCCTGCTGTCAGGTTGATCCTGCCGCGGATGGAATAATCTCCATAAATACTAATTTCTTTTTTTAACCCTGAAGGGCCCACAAATCCAAGAGGAAGGCTGTAATTATTATTATCATCATTTATGAGCTCAAGATCTGTGTTGAGAAATTTTTCCGCTTTAGTAAGATTAAGTGTTCTGTCTCCGGACAGAAGGAATGCAAAAACATTGTTTTCACTGTTTTTAACAACCATTGTCTTTATTATTTGCTGAGGAGATATATTTAAAAAAACTGAAAGTTCATCAATAGTTTTAACACCAGGCGTATGTATCTGCACAGATTCTTCGAATATGCCGGCGGCAGCACCTGAATCGTCCACTGAATTATCCTTTATGCCAAATCTTGCATTATCGACATTAGCTGCATAACCGCATTGATCACAATAGGCTATGGTTTCTTCCCCGCTTTGGGCAATAACCATAAATTCATGTGAAAATTTACCGCCAATAAGCCCGGTATCTGCTTCAACAACCTTGTACTTAAGTCCTATTCTTTCAATTATCTTTGAATATGCCTCATACATTTTGCTATAATCTTTATCAAGATCTTCGTCCGATGCTCCAAAACTATAGGCATCCTTCATGATAAACTCTCTTGCCCTGAGCAAACCGTATCTTGGCCTTATTTCATCTCTGAACTTAACCTGAATCTGATAAAGGTTAATTGGAAGGTCTTTATAAGAATAGATATCGCTGCCAGCCATTGAAGTTATTAATTCCTCATGTGTCGGACCAAGACAAAAATCCCTTTCGTTCCTGTCTTTGAGCTTAAACATTTCAGGTCCATACTCATTCCATCTGTCAGACTGCTGCCAAATTTCACCCGGCTGGATAACCGGCATTAATATTTCTATTGCACCGGCATTATTCATTTCTTCTCTTATTATATTTTCAATTTTTTTAAGGATTTTATATCCCAATGGCAGAAAAGTATAAACACCGGAAGCCACTTTTCTTATAAGTCCTGCCCTTATGCAAAGAGAATGGCTTATAATATCTGAGTCGCTCGGATCTTCCTTTAATGTTGGTAAAAAATAATTTGAAAACCTCAAATTTTCACTCCCTGCTCTGATTTTATTTTTTGTTATTTGATCATCCGTATAATTAAATCTGTTACTGATAAAAAACTCTGCTTAAATTGAATTATTTGCCATAACAGCGCTTAAAACTTTTACTGACTTCGAACTTTGCGCAATTAATCACAACATACGCTAGGGCCATTATTTATATTAATTTATTTAACTCATTTTCAAATTCAAAAAGAAGATCTTTTATTTCCACTCTTTTTAAAATCCTGCCTTTTAGAAAAATTGCCGCTTTGTTAATTCCAAGCGCTATACCTATATCAGCCTCTTTTGCTTCTCCTGGGCCATTAACAATACAACCCATTACAGCTATTTTAATATGTTTTGTAACATTAGAAGTAATTTTTTCTATTTCATACAATATGCCTTTTAAATCTGCCCGGGTTCTTCCGCAGGTTGGACAGGATATTATATCAACACCATAATCTCTAAGATTTAAGCTGTTTAAAATGTAATAGCCTGCCTTTACTTCATTAACTGATTCATCTGTAAGAGATACTCTGATAGTATCGCCTATCCCCTCATACAGAAGCACGCCCAGTCCGACTGAAGACTTGACAGAGCCCGCAAATCTTGAGCCCGCTTCAGTTATTCCAAGGTGAAGAGGGTAATTTATTTTATCAGACAATGACTTATAAACATAAATAGAATCAGTCACTGAAGATGCTTTGGCAGAAATTTTAAAATTATAAAATCCGGTGCTTTCGAAAAATCTGACGTATTCCAGTGTGCTCTCAATCATGGCCTGCCTGGAATCTTCCCCTGAATTTCGAAGGATTGCTTTGTCTATGGAGCCGGAATTAACTCCTATTCTTATGCATGCACTCTTTTCTTTGGCTTTTTTTATTATCTCAGATGTTTTTTGAAGACCGCCAATATTACCGGGATTAATACGGACACAATGTACGCCTGCTTCCAATGCAAGAAGAGCAAGTTTATGATCAAACTGTATATCAGCAACTACCGGAACGGTATCAAAAAAACCTTCTACTATCAGTGATTTAATGCAGTAAATAGAATTTTTATCTGTAACAGCTATTCTTATTACCTCACATCCTGCATTTATCAGCGCTGTTACCTCTTCTCTTAAAAGAACTTCCTGTGAAAATTTACTTTTTATCATGGACTGTACGAGAATTGGGTTGGAAGCACCAATTTTTCTTTTGCCCAGAATAATTTCTTTTGTCTGTTTTCTTTTTTTAGGTATAGTCATCTTAAAATATATAAGTTAATCAGCTCCTGTTGATTAACTTAGTTTTAGTAAATTATTTATTTAAATTAAGCT
>CAYNMO010000320.1:0-2560 GCA_964398155.1 uncultured Actinomycetota bacterium
AGCCCATCAAGGCAACAATCCGTTTGCACCTGACCGCTAAAATAATAAGGCAAAAGGGGACGGTCCCCTTTTGAGTAAGGCAAAAGGGGACGGTCCCCTTTTGAGCACGGTTTTAGCTATTTACTGTTATGGGCAACAGGATACAATTCTCTTTTTTAAAATTGCACTCACTTTAATAAGATATCCAGGAATCCTCATCAATACTTTGCATAGTAAGGAATATTTTCAGGAGTTTAAAATGAGTTTATTATTTAGATATATCAACCTGATTCAATTTGCTATAATACCATCTAAATTACTTAATGCTGACTTTAAAAATCATATATATACGATATATAGGATAGTATGAGCGACAATGTTAAAAATTACTTCAAAGAGATTCCAAACTTTTTAGCCTATTTTGTATTTTCTGCATTTATAGGATCCATGAGTCCTATTCTAATAGAAATTGGAAAAACATTTACTATCGGCCCCAGAGAGATAAGTCTTATTTTTGCTTCAATTTCAATAGGAGGTGTTTTTGGAAGAGTCACTTCCTTTTTCTATAGAATCAGATTAAATAATCGCCACATTGTTATAAGTGCATACACACTATTGTCAATCCTGATAATAATCCTTAGCCAGTTAAAAAATCTTACATTATTTTTTATTATTTATTTTTTATCAGGTTATTTGTTAGGAATCATCATGGTAATAGCAAGTGAAAATTTACTGGAGAGTCCGGTCGCCAATAAGGAAAGATTAATAACCATTTCTACGAGTTTTTCCCCTTTGGGCTCAATAGTATTTCCACTTATAGCTTCTGCTCTGGTAAAGAATGGGCATGACTGGAAATACCTGTATTACATACTGCTATTTATGACAGTATTGGTAATAATACTTTACCTGACCATAAACAGACACCCCAGACAATCTTCCGGTTCAGTTGAACAAAAACTGATATTTAAGGGTATTTTTACAAATAAAAAGAATAATGTTGTTTTTGTCATAATGTCTTTCTGTATTCTATTTTATGTAATGGCTGAATTTATAATCTCAAACTGGTCTCCTACTTTTTTTAGAATAAAAGGAATAATCGATGTGCAGGGTGCGGGATATATGCTTTCTATTTTCTGGGTTTTAGTAATTCTTGGAAGATTTTTAGTAAGTTTTTTAGCAGGTAGAATAAAAATCTTATATATTATACTGATACTGTCCGTAGTAAGTCTGGTTTCTACAGTTTTTCTTATCCTCTCCATAAACAGTGTGTCAATTTATATATTCGTTGGTTTGGCAGGTTTGGGGTATTCCGGGCTCTATACCATGATCTTTTATTCCGGAAGCACTATTTACAAGAAAGGAAGAGGAACGCTTTCCACCCTCATGCTTTTATCATCAGGAATTGGACAATTTATTGTTTCTTATCTCACTAAAACTGTTTCCAAATACAATGTATCTCTTTCAATGTTTAACGGAGTAATTTTTATGGGCATACTCCTGATCCTGGTTATTGCTGTTATCTTTTATAAAAAAAGATCCTTTTCTCGCCCATCAATCCAGTAGTAATAGGGGGCAGTCTCCTTTTTCCTGCAATTGTGTTTATGGGTGTGGGGTTATAGCTACAATAGTAATCTGGCTTTTTAAAGGCCCGTAGTGCCAAAAGACACGGTATGCAGCAGGAGTGGACTGTTGTGCATAAGCTTCAAAAATTTTTTGTCCGGCGTGTCCCTTTAAACTGGTGTACTCATGAGTGTTTAAGCTTTTATATCTTGGATCTGACGATAAAAGTCTGATAGTCTTTTTGACAGCATTATAATTTTTGCTAAGGCCGTTATCGGCTTTGAGTTTTTCTAATTGTTCCTTAGCGGCGTCAGAGAGAAATATTTCAAACAAAGCCTTCTCCTAAAGTTTATCGACATCAAGCTTTGATATTTTTCCTTCCGAGATGTCTTTAAGTCCGTTTTGAACATTTCCCAAAGCTTCTTTATTCTGATAAAGCCATAATTCTGATGCCGGAATTTCAACAACTGGCTTCAGCAATATTTCCCCTAATTGATTTTTATAAATCCGAACTCTGTTAAACCCGAGTGCAAGCTCACCGATAGTAAGCCTGTTTCGATTATCAATTGTCCTTGTATCTATTTCGACAAATTCATTATTAATTTTTATAATGTCATTTTGCAATTCAGTCACCTCTTAAATAAAATTAATTATAAGAATACCACAATACCCATTATGGGTCAATGGGAATTTATCCAAATGGGTATCCAGGCAAAATTGGATAATTTGGCTCATTATGAAGTTTTGCACCATTTTGCTGCGGTCGGGAAAATGGTTGATGCTGGAAGTGATACAAAAAGGGTAAAGAGAAATAGGGGACGGTCCTCTTTTGAGCACGTTTTTAGCTATTTATTATTCTGCAACATATAATATCCTCCGTATTACGGTAAAACCGGACAGCTGAATTTAAATAAAATAATTCAATTTTCCTCAAATATTTTAAGTCTTCTAAAATATTTTTAATTTTTTTTAAAAATACTTAAATTTACCATCCAACTTTTTCAATAATTTCCCCTAACCT
>CAYNMO010000321.1:0-2551 GCA_964398155.1 uncultured Actinomycetota bacterium
TTTCCGAAGATTTAATAATCTCATTTTTTAAAAGAGTTGTCTGCTCCTCTGTATTTCCAGTGCTTTCAGATGTATTCCTGGCTGTGCAGGCAAATAAAAAGGCAATCGTCAGAGCCAGGGAAAGAATTAACAAAAAAATTGTTTTTTTACTCAATTTTTCTCCTTTTCATAAATATCAGCTAAAAAAAACAGTCTCTTGTAAAACTGGACGAAAGCCTGGAAGACACCGATAAAGTTGTCCAGATGCCCAAAATAGTTGCCGCTTCTTTGAAAGAATATTTCACTATTTCAAGTGGATTGTCAATATAATTAATATTTCGGTGTTAAATTTAACAAGCCTTTGAAATAGTTTTTGAAATTTAACAAGCCTTTTAAATGGATTCTTAAATTTGGCAAGACTTTAAAATAGATCGTAAACATATCTTTTTATCTCAAATAAAATATTATGCTGATACAATGTTTAAAAGAATTCCGCACCTGGCGATCATTTCTGCAGCTGCTGCGGATAGGCACAAATGACAGCTGCACTCTCTATAATACAGGCAAAGAAAGATCTGGTCTTTAAAATAAGACTTTCTACTATTGATTTTATACAGATTCTTCGAGTTTGGGGATAAATCGTATCTCTATCTTTTTATCACAAGCGTCAGCTATTTTTTGTAAAAACCGCAAAGATGGATTATATTTTCCGCTTTCAAGCCTATCGATACAGGGTTGAGTTGTATTAATCAATTCGGCAAGTTCTCTTTGTGTTAAATCCTTTTCCTTTCGCAGGGACAAAAGCTGGTTTATAATCTGGTAAAAAGGTTCCAGCCTTTCTATCTCTTTTAAAACTTTCGGGTCTTTTTTAATTATCCCTTTTGCTTCTTTCCAGTCCATAATTTTAACCCTCTCTTTACAAATACTCATCCTGCTTATAGCGAAAATAGCACCATTTAATTTATTATAGAGCTTTATTTTCCAGTGCATTTTGACAATATAGCTTATATGCTATAAATACAAGGTCTTTAAAAAATTATTATATTATTTACCAGGCTATACAAATAAATTAATAATTAATATTATAAATAAATACTATAAAAATTATTAATTTATATTGACATTATTAGGTTTATAAGAAATAGTTTTTATTATTATTTTGTACTTTGAAGGGAGGCTTAAGTAATGAACTATTTAAAATGTATGGCACCATATCTTGATGCACATATCGAGGGCCTTAAGCATAATCCTTTAATTAAAGACAAAAAGTGTGTTGAGATACTGCTGGAAGTAATAAAAGAAATTTGCAAGCTAAAAGTTCAGGGTGACGATGAGCTTCGAAGCATATGGATAGAGGTGCCAAGAGGCAAAATCAGCAGTTTCGGAGACTACAAAGAATACCTTGAAGATGAATCTGTAAGCAGTTATGAAGAATTTGTAGAACTCTGGGAGTCCTATTATCCTTATGAAAAAAAGTGGTACATGTTTTCTTATAAAACTTATAGAAATGAACACTATTTATTCTTTGATTCTGAGTTGATTTTTCATATTCCTGACTTGGAAACATTTGAAGATACTGATTCCCCATATATCAAACTTATCAGGTGGCTCAAAGAAAAAATAAAGTCCTCTGTTTTTAAAATAAAGAAAGACAAGCAAGGATATAATGCGCACATAAGTAAAAACATGCCGTACGAAAAAAGGGTCGGGCGAATAATAAGGAGTGACTACTGGAAGATTTTTCCTGAAGAGGGCCAAATCTTTAAGCAGGCTTTTCCGGATGAATCCGTTGAAATGCTTGAAAAAATTACCGCGCAGTCCGCAGAAGATAACTTAAATTTAATAATCAGTAAAGTCAGCGCCGGTGATTATTTCAGATTTTGCGAAATAGGCTATGATGCAAATGAATATTTTAAAAACAGGCAGGAAAAGCTTACACCTAAAGAAAAGTATCTGGCTAGGGCGGATGGCCGGGATTGCGGTTTAACAAGAATTGATGAAACTAAATCGGCAGCTTTTGCAAACTGGTATAAAAAAGAAAGAAACTGCGGAGGACACCCATGGGAAATATGCAGAGGCGGAAATTCCACACATATTTCCCTGTATTTACATCAGGAAGGGAAAGGCTGGAAGCTTAGCCTTGCAGGAAGCAGCAGCGCAAGGGTTGTAGAAACAGTTAAAATGGCGCTGGCACTTTATGTAAATAATATCCCATTTTCTCTTCAAAAAGCTGAAGAAATATTAAGGATGATTAAAGGAATTGATTTTATAGGCATAGTACCGGAAAAAGTTTTTCCAAGATACTGCCATGGGTTTTTCCCTGATGAGGATAGGATCATTGATTTTATGAATTTGGGTTACGAGGGCGTTGAAGAAATCATTGAAAAGGCATACTGGTATCCAATAAAAGAAATACCATAGATTGGGTGAAAATATGCCATACAACCAATAAAGTTAAAAAGTGCATGGTTGTATTTACCATGAGCATGCCCCGGTTGGTTTTTACATGTACCCGGTATCTTTGCTTATCTCCCAAAGTCCTCTGGGATTAATTATTCTAATGCCGTAAAAA
>CAYNMO010000322.1:0-2536 GCA_964398155.1 uncultured Actinomycetota bacterium
TGGTCCAAGCATTTTTATAGTCTGAAGCGGCGATTATTATCGCCGCTTCAGTAAAATAATTTACGCTACAGTAAATTACTCTTCAACGCCCTTGCTGCCCCTTCTTTCCAGATATTTATCAAGGTAATAGTAATCAACATTTTCCTGTGTAACTATTGAAAGGTTATTGTCAACAAAAGGAAGAGTAACGGGGTTTTTGCCCATTGCTTTATCTTCGTTCATAGGGTCCACCAATTCAGGATGCGCTGTAACAAACAATGTCAGCATACCAAAGTAGCCTTGCATTCCCTGGTTAGGATTGATTGCTCCCCAGATCTCTCCGGCTTTAATCATGTCAAGAATTTGTTTGTTAACATCACAGCAAAGCACTTTTATGGTTCCGCCTAATTCTTTGGCAGCCTGTGCTGCACCCATACCGTAGTTAGCTTCAGGCATGAAAACTCCACCCAGGTCCGGGTCTTTTTGTGCCATAGTAAGAACAGCCTGATATGCTTTTTCAGGGTCCTGGTTGCTTGCAGCATCCCCGACTATAGTAATATCGGGGTAGTTTTCTTTTATCGTTTTAATAAAAGTATCTACTCTTATATCATGATTGAGCTGGCCCGGGTTCCTAAGGACTGCAAGTTTGCCTTTTCCGCCGATTTCTTCAGCTAACCTGGTTGCAGCATATGTTCCCTCTCTTACGTTATCAGAGGTAATAAATATCTGCCTGTTGCTTTTTGGTGAATCTGTTGCAAAAGTAGTAACTGCAATACCCTGTTCTATTGCCCTGTTTATAGGTTCGATAAATGGGTCCGGCTGCATCGGGCAAAGATAAATACCTGTAGGATTTGTGGCAATTACCTGCTCAAAAACTGTCAATTGTTTGTTTATATCATATTCGGGAGTTCCACTGTAGACAGTTTTGACTCCAAGCTGTTTTCCGCATTCTTTAAACATCTCATATACAGGAATCCAATATTCCACTCCGGTAACGAAAACCAGCATGTGGTATGTCTCTCCTTCAGCACCCTGGAAGGCTGACTTTGTTTCTGCAGCTACTTCTGTTTCACCGGCCACTACTGTTGTTTCTGCTGCTGTTGCTGCAGCAGTTGTTGCAGCTGCTGCTGTTGTTGTTGCAGCGGCAGAAGTACAGCTAACTCCTAAAATAGTTACCAGAGAAATTACCAGGACCAGTAACAGTACTCTCGTAGCTTTTCTTATTGATTTTTTCATTTTTCTCCTCTTGTTATTTTATTATTTTGCTAACACTCACTATTAGCTTTTACCGGGGCACCGCATCTGCAATGGCATATGCCTTATTTTCCTCCTTTCTTAGTTTTATGGCCCCTTACAAAACACTGATTTAATGAAATATTTTACTTACTGATTTACTATATTATTCAGATACCAGGCCCAATAAAGGATTTTTTTACAAAAAGGATTTTTGTGAAATTTAATTTTTTATAAAAACAGTATTTTCTAAAAAGTGAACATTCGTACAAAAGTGTAATTTATTACAAGTATTATTAAACAAATTCCCTATTTTGTCAAAGACTTTTAAAAAACTATTTGGACCATGCAGGGCTGCTGTTCATGGAAGTATTATTAGAAATATTCTTTCCATTTTTCCCGTCTGCATCCATCAGATATATCTGGTGATGGCCGTCTCTTGAAGAAGTAAAAGCTATTTTTTTTCCGTCAGGAGACCATGAAGGATACCAGTCGTCATAATTATTATTAGAAATATTTACCTGGTTTGTACCATCCGGATTCATTAAATATATCTGGTAGCGCCCATCCCTGTATGATTCAAAAGCTATTTTTTTCCCGTCAGGTGACCATGAAGGGTGCCTGTCAATAAAATCATTATTGGACAGATTGATCTGGTTTAAACCATCTTTATCCATAATAAATATCTGCCTTTTCCCATAATCACTTCTGTCCAGATAATGCCTCGACTCAAAAGCTATTTTTTCCCCGTCAGGAGACCATGCAGGGTGCCAGTTTAAAAATTTATTGTTTGTAAGGTTAACCTGCCCGGTGCCGTCTGAATTCATCGTATATATCTGCCAGTTTTCATTGCGAATCGACTCAAAAGCTATTTTTCCCCCGTCAGGAGACCATGAAGCGGTAAAATCATCAAAATTATTATTTGAGATATTGACCTGGGATGAACCGTCTGAATTCATCACATAAATCTGGTAATGCCCGTTTCTATTGGAAACAAAAGTCAACTTTTCCCCGCCAGGCGCCCAAGAAACATTGCCCTCATCAAAATCATTGTTTGAGAGATTTGTCTGGCCCGTTCCATCAGGATTCATTATGTATATTTGCCAGAATAGCTCTTTCTGCGACTCGTAGGCGATTTTACTGTTTAAAAAGATGCTTCCATCTGCAGGGTTAGACAGGCCGTTGTATGTGCAGGAAATAATGAATGCAGGAATAAGAGATAAAAAGACTATAAGAATAAGTAATTTTTTTTTAACAGCCATTTTTATTAGTGTTTTTTAATAACTTTCAACATTTTTATAGTAGCAAAAAACTTATTTCACCA
>CAYNMO010000323.1:0-2532 GCA_964398155.1 uncultured Actinomycetota bacterium
TTTTTTTATCATTTATTTCCATCAGGTTTGCTATTTTTTCAAGTGTTGACCCCCATCCAACCCCAAGAAATGTATTGTTGCTGACTACTCTGTCAAACAGTTCAGCAAGCCTGTACGCCAGCTCCTGTAATATTTCCATTTGATTATCATGTGAAGGCACTATTATGCATTCCTTCAAATTATAAGCTTTTTTCAGCTCAGCCTCTACTTTATCATATTTATCCATCGTAAAATTTGCAGGATACTTTATCCTAAACTCTATTAGGCCATCTCTTTTAGCCTTGGATAAATACCTCGAGACAGCGACACGGGTGATATTTAAATTGGAGGCGATCTCGACCTGGGTAAGGTCATCGCTATAATAGTACTTAAGTATTTTATATATTATATCTTTTTTATCCATTAAAACACCGCAACCTCAAATAAAGTAAAAGTCAAATCTTGTTATGAACAACATTAAATAAATTCCGTATAAGATAATATATTTTTGTAAAATATATTATCTTCCTTATCATCAAATATTTTGGATGATGATCTTTTTTAAATACGCACAGCAATAACTTTAGAAATCACACTTATCTCAAGAATTATTCTTCAAACATTTCTCTAATCTCTTTGACCACCCTGTCTTTGTTTGGTATAACTTCATTTACAAGTGAGGCAGGCATTGGTATGGGGACATTTTTTGAAGCAATTTTCTTTATGGGACCATCAAGAAGGTCCATATGCTCCTGGCATATTATTGAACCTATCTCAGAACCTATGCCTCCACGAAGATAGCTCTCTTCAAGGATTGCAAGCCTTGAAGTCTTTTTGACTGATTCTGCAATAATATCCATATCAAGCGGGACTATGGTCCTTGGGTCCACTATTTCCACATCGATATTATACTTTTCCTTAAGCTCTTCTGCAGCGGCCATTGCAACATTTACCATATAAGAGATAGCAACAAGTGTTATGTCACTGCCCTGCCTTACGATTTTTCCCTTTCCAAGAGGAACCGTATATTCTTCTTCAGGGACTTCTGATTTCATTTTATATAGTTTTTTGTGCTCAAAAAACAATACCGGCTCCCCAAGATTAATGCATGTTTTTAAGAGGCCCTTTGCATCATATGCATTTGAAGGAAGAACTATCTTTATTCCTGGAATTGTCATAAACAGGGATTCAAGACTCTGCGAATGCTGAGGGCCCGTACCTCCGCCCTCTCCACCGGGAAGCCTGACAACAAGATTTAAGCTGTACTGGTCCGCAGACATAAACTTCATCTTGGCCGCCTGGTTTAAAACTCCATCAAAGCAGACCGAAATGAAATCTGAAAACATCATCTCAATTATTGGTTTCATGCCTAAAAGCGCTGTCCCCAAACCTGCACCCATAATGGAATTCTCTGCAATCGGGGTATCAATGATACGGTCAGGGCCAAACTCATCGTAAAGTCCTTTAGATACACCGAATACGCCGGCGTATCCCTGGCCTATCTCTTCACCAATCATAATTACATTTTTATCTTTTAGCATTTCTTCGCGTATTGCTTCCCTTAATGCTTCTGAATATGAAATCTCTCTCATTTTTAAATCTTTCCTTTTTTAAATATTTGCTTTTTTCAAATCTTTTATTTTTTTTAGTCTGAATTTTTCCGAATCTGTATTCTTAAATACTTACTTCTTTTTACCAAATTCGGTTTTTATTTACTGTTCCATTGATGCATCAAATTCTGGATATTTGCTCTCCAAAGCAAAATTACCTGCCTGTTCAATAATAGTATCAACTTTTTTCTTGACATCTGAAATTTTTTGTTCAGAAGTCCCTGATGATTTGAGCTTTTCTTCTACTCTGATGATAGGGTCAAGCTTTTTCCAATCTTCTATTTCCTCTTTTGTCCTGTACGGATGCCTGTCAAATGCAGAATGGCCGCTTGTCCTGTATGTCTTAAGTTCAAGCAGAGCGGCACATCTCTGGCTGCGGACCATCTCCACAAGCTCCCTGGATTTTTCGTAAACTTCTACAACATCATTTCCATCAGCAACGTCTGATTTTATATTGAAAAAATTTGCTTTTTTATGTATCTCGATATTGCACGTGCGGCAATAATGCGTACCCATGCCGTATAAATTGTTAACGCATACAAACAATACCGGCACTTTCCACATATCAGCAAAGTTTAGGCTTTCATAGAAATTGCCCTGGTTTGTAGAGCCATCGCCAAAAAAACTCATCAATATTCTGCTGTTTTGGTTTTTTAGTTTTATTGCAAGTCCCACTCCTATCGAAATGGGAAAGGTTGCACCAATTATGCCCTGTGCGCTTAAGTTATTGACTGCTCTGTCAGTAACATGCATGGAACCAACCCTGCCTTTACAAATACCTGTCTCTTTACCTATCATTTCTGCCATCATCTGGTTTACTGAGGTGCCCTTCATAAGTTCCTGTCCATGGCCCCTGTGGGTGGCTATCATATAGTCATCCATATTTAAGTTCATTATTGTTCCTACAGATGTTGCTTCCTCTCCTATGCCAAGATGGGTTGAA
>CAYNMO010000324.1:0-2531 GCA_964398155.1 uncultured Actinomycetota bacterium
GCAAAAATCATTAAAACTATTAAAGCTGCGGAAAATATTTTTTTATATTTATTCATGCAAGTATTTTATTTCACAAAATTATTATATGCAAAACAATTTGCCGTTTTGCCCAGAGCAAAGAGATCTATGGTATGATTTATCCTAATAATTTGTTAAAAACCTGTTCATGGCAGGTAGATTAGCTGAGGACAGCGGCAAGAAATGCTTTTGTTCTTGGATGCTGCGGATTATCGAATATATCTGTGGCCAGACCTTCTTCCAAAATAAGACCTTCATCCATAAAGATTACATGTGTTCCTACTTCTTTTGCAAAACCCATTTCGTGCGTGACTACAAGCATTGTCATGCCACTTTTTGCAAGATCTTTCATAACATCAAGAACCTCCTTGACAAGTTCAGGATCAAGAGCAGAGGTAACCTCATCAAAAAGTATTGCTTCAGGATTCATGGCAAGTGCACGAGCTATTGCCACTCTTTGTTTCTGTCCTCCTGAAAGCTGGTTGGGAAATCCATGTATTTTATCCTTAAGCCCGACTTTGGTAAGCAGGCTTATCCCCGTCTTTTCGGCATCTTTTCGATTCATTTTTAAGACTTTTATTAAAGCGATAGTGACATTGCCAAGCACGGTCATATTAGGGAAAAGATTAAAATTCTGAAACACCATGCCTATTCTCTGCCTGGTATTATTTTCATTTACTTTTTTGCCTGTAATTTCCTCTCCGTCAAGATAAATATGGCCTGAAGTTGGCTTTTCAAGGAGGTTAACAGATCGAAGAAGTGTGCTCTTGCCTGAACCGCTCGGGCCTATTATAACAAGCACATCACCCTTTTTTACTACCAGGTTTACTCCCTTAAGAACATGCAGATGTCCAAACTTCTTGTGAAGATCTACAATTTTTATCATTTCTTTTTTTGAGGAAATCATTTTAAAAAATCCTTATGTATAAAATTTTAAATTTCGCTTCTTTTCATCTTGTTTTCAAGATAACTCACAAGCCTTGTAAGCGGGATGGTAATTAACAGATACAGAATTGCAGCAGCAGTCAGTGATGATGGATTCATCTTCCATGTCATCAGTTCTTTTGCAGTCCTCATGAGCTCTGAAATAGCTATTACTGAGAGTAATGATGAATCTTTTATTAAAGCAACAAATTCATTTGTCAGTGGCGGCAAAACACGCTTCATGGTCTGTGGACTTATAACATACATTAAGGCCTGCATATAAGACATCCCAAGGGAGCGTGCTGCTTCCAGCTGTCCCTTGTCAATCGATTCTATGCCGGCTCTGAATATCTCAGAAACATAGGCACCGCTGTTTATTGATAAAGCAACAATTCCTGCTATCGGTGCAGGGAGATTTATGCCTACATATGGCAAAGCATAATATACGAAAATAATCTGCATTAAAAGAGGTGTGCCTCTAAAGAGGTCAACATAAATAACAGCAATCTGGCTTAAAACTTTTATTTTCGTGACCCTGATTACTGCGGTTGTAAGCCCAAATATAATTCCTATTATCTCAGATGAAGCAGAAAATATAATTGTCCATAGAGCACCTTTTAAAAGAAAGGGGAACACTTCCCGCATTATGGGAAAATTAAAATACTTGTCTGCCAAATCAATTAAGCCCTGCATAAACAAAATTCCTTAGTTAAAAATTAAAATTAAACAATCGTCTCAAAAAAAATAATAGTGAATCACCAAACCATAAAATAGAGAAAATATCAAGTAATTGTATTTAATTAGTCTTCGTTTAAAATTAGCCAAAATGGTCAAATCAAAAAATTATTAAGCTTAATTTAAACAAATCATAAACTAAAATAATGGATCATTAACCAAAAACTCTTTAATTAAAGTAAGATATTTACTTTAAAATGTCTAATAAAAATCAAATAAGATAAAAAAAATCAAATAATGACAAAAAATAAGGGGGTGAAGTTCACCCCCTTATTAAATTCAGATTATTTTTGTTCACCAAACCACGTCTTAAAGATCTTATCGTAAGTTCCATCTGTTTTGATTGCTGCAAGAGCTGAATTAACTGCTTTTACAAGCTCTGGTGTATCCTTGGCAAATCCTATCCCATAAAACTCGTTTGTATTGATTTTAAAGCCGATAGCATAGCCTGCATTTTTAACTGTGTAGTAATCTCCAACAGGTGAATCACACATAATTGCATCTACTCTTCCAGCTTTTAAATCTTCAAATGCCATTACATTGTCATCATATGTGCTGACAGCAGAACCGGTTATTTTCTTTGCTTCATTCTCTGATGTTGTACCTATCTGAACTCCTATTTTCTTGCCGTTTAGTTTGTCAGCTGAATCTATGCCAGAACCTGCCTTGATTATTACAGACTGGTTTGCATTATAATATGGATCAGAAAAATCCATCTCTTTTTTCCTGTCATCTGTTATGGTAATTGAAGAAATTACCATATCAAATTTGTGTGCTGCTACAGCAGGAAACATTCCGTCCCAGGCAGTATTAATATACTCAAGCTCCAGTCCCATTTTTTCTGCAATCGCCTT
>CAYNMO010000325.1:0-2512 GCA_964398155.1 uncultured Actinomycetota bacterium
TGGATCCCCTGCCATTTATATAAGCCTTCACTTTGACACCTTCAAGGGGGACTGCTTCTCCGTTGATTAAAGAAAGCCCAAAGTCGTTGTCTGTATCCAATTTAAATCTCCTTTGCAATATTTTTTGCAATTTTAATAATTTCATTTATTTTCCTGCCTGATTTTTCTTCGATGCTTCTTTTAAAGTGCAGTTCAAGGCCTTCTGCAATTTCACACCTTACCCAGGTATCCCTTTTGTAATTCTCAAAGACTACCTCCTGCTCTTTGAGAATTTGCGCATTACCTGATTCTGATTTTAATATTTCCCTTATTGAGTTTAAATTTAAACCCGAATCCTGCAGATTTTTGATTTTCATTAAATCTGACAAATGACTGTCATAATAAAAACCTCCTCTTCCGCGTCCTGCAGGAGGTTTTATAATGCTTTCTTCTATATAAAACCTTATAGTCCTTCTTGAAAATCCGGTAAGCTCCGAAATTTCATCAATAGAATATTTTTTATTATTTTCTGACATGGGTTTATTATAACAGTTAAATGTCATAATGCAAGTGTTGTTTTAAAAAGTTTATGATTAACATCATTAATTACTTTATGGGGAACAGACAGAGATAGTCTTATTAAAAATATTTTATGTTTAATTTAAATAAATAATTCACTATAAAATGAGCAAATCACCGGAAATTAATTAATGGGGGGACAGTAAAATATATTAAATTGTGAATATTTTGAGCCTAATTTAGGCTAATAGCTTAATAAAAGCCAAGGTTATACACCAGGAATTAATTAATTCATTCAAAAATTCACTACCCTTATTTGGCAGCAGCGGACTTTCGATAAGCAATTATGTATATAATACCGCCGAGGATAATAACGCCCGCAGCCACAATGGAGGGTGAAGCAGGAGTCAGGCTTGCAGCGATGAAACCTGAAAGCATTGCAGGTATTGCCTGTGCCATAGCCGCAACACTTGCATTAATTCCCAGTATTTCCCCCTGTATCTCAGGCCCGACAGAGTTACTGATAAGCCCTGTAATATTTGCCTGGGAAAGGCCGTTGGCGAATGCAAAAAATGGTGTAACAATAAGAAGCCCCCACCAGACATTTGGCAGAAGAAATGCCAGCATCATGACTCCTGTTGAAATAAGCGTAATCTTTAGTACTGCTTTCTCTGAAAATTTGTTTGAAATTATTCTGGTTAAAAATCCCTGCGTAAAAACCAGCCATATTCCCATATAAGCAAAGAAGTTTCCGGTATTACCCTGGGTAAATCCAAATTTTGTTATCAGATAGACGCTGAAAAATGTCGTAAAAAATGTAAATCCGCTCTGAAACAGAAATACTGTTGTGAAAAGAATCCGAAGCTCTCTGACTTTAAAAGCTCTTAATATATTTTTAAAAGACTGTGACCAGATAATTTTTTTATCCTTTTTAAGCTTGAATGTTTCTGCAAGGCAGCTAAAGATAAGGATGACATTTACAAGCGCAAGCAGAGCAGCAAACCAGAAGGGCGTAGCAGCATTAAACCAGCTGACAATTTTTGATTCCGATAAAATACCACCCAGAAAAGGTCCAAAAATAAATCCTACACCAAATGCCGCGCCAACAAGCCCGAAATTCTTTGCCCTGTTTTTGGCAGTTGTAACATCTGCAACAACAGCCTGCGCAACAGAAATATTGCCACCCGTAATTCCATCAAATGCTCTTGAGATAAACAGGAGCGGAATATTTTTTGTAAGGATTCCAACTGCAAATAATGCATAAGAGATAACAGTTCCAGCAAGAGAAATGCCCAGTATCTTCTTCCTGCCGAATTTGTCTGAGAGCTGTCCTAAAATCGGAGTCGCCACAAACTGCATCAGAGGATAAATTGCAACCAGAAAACCAAAGATTATATAACCCTGCCCAAGTGAAAACGAGTGAGGAAGCATGAAATATTGAGATTTGGGATCAGCAAGCAGCAGCGGAATTATTGGAATCAAAATACCAAAGCCCAGTGCATTAAGTAAAATTGTAAAAAATATTACCGGTATCGGAAGGTCACGACAGCTGTATCTCATAATTCTTTATTGTTTTAAATCTTTATTTTATTAATTTTAGGACACTAAAAATTATTTTAATTTCAGACAAGATTCTTTTCAGTAATACCAGTCCCCGCATTTTTTAATAAATATCTTATAATTTTTTCTACCCGGACATGTTCACCGAGTTTTTTAAATTTTACACAATTATGCTCACAGGAATTAATTTTAATAATGGAAATTGATTTGGTTTTGGCATTATTAATGTATTCGTTTATAACATTTGCAGCACCGTAAAAATTACCAACGGCCGCTCTTCTCATTATACCTCTTATATCAAGATCAAATTCCAGCATACAGTCCGGTTCTTCACAGAAAAGACATTCTGAAGCTAACATTGCTGTCGCCTTTTCTTCTTCTGTATTTCTGCTAAATAATTTTTCAAAAGTTGCCGGCTTCTCAATAAGGTTGATATAGTTTTTCATACCTTCCC
>CAYNMO010000326.1:0-2494 GCA_964398155.1 uncultured Actinomycetota bacterium
CCGATATATTGAAGAAAAAGCTCTGACCCGAAAGAATATAAAACTAATAAAGTCAGATCAAAACGTGGGCTTTTGCAGAGGATCAAATTTGGCAGCCAATTCTGCTTGTGGAAAATACCTTGTTTTTTTAAATCCCGATACCAGAATATTAGAAGGCAATATCACCAGCCTTGTTGATTTCCTTAAAGGGAGAGAAGCTACGGGAGAAAAAGTCGGAATAACTGGTGTAAAAACTATAAATTATGACGAAACCCTTCAATACAGCTCGAGGGCTTTCCCTTCAATTTCCAGGCAGTTCTTCGAAAGCTTTTTTCTTTTCAAGATATTTCGAAAGTCGAAATATTTTGGCTCTTATTTTATGACCTGGTGGGACCATAAAAATATTATGGAAGCCGACTGGGTTTCCGGCTCCTTCATGTTTGTAAAAAAAGAAATTTTTAATTCGGTCAAAGGCTTTGATGAGGATTATTTTATGTACAGCGAAGACACAGACATATGTCTTCGGTTAAAAAAAGAAGGATTTAAAAATTATTATTTCCCTTTTTATACTATAATGCATCTTGATAGTGCCATTGCTT
Organism: uncultured Actinomycetota bacterium; assembly: GCA_964398155.1. Classification (GTDB taxonomy): domain Bacteria; phylum Actinomycetota; class Humimicrobiia; order Humimicrobiales; family Humimicrobiaceae; genus JAMDDL01. Next base: position 579 of record CAYNMO010000326.1, read on the forward strand.
CAAGGAATATGCGCTCAAGGGAGCTTGGAATATGGAAAAGCAGAAGGCTTTATTTTAAAAAAAATTATTCATTGTTTTATGCTTTAATCATAAGCGTTCTGTATTTTATGGGTATTTTAAACAGACTGCTGATTTATTTTATATTTTATATTTTTTCCTTTAAAAAAAGTTATAAGGAAAAATTAAAACTTTATTTTGATGTTCTTAAGTCATATTATTAATCAGGTGCCGGTGATTTATTCAGATTTTAGTGATTTGTTTGTTTAAATTAAGATTAAAATTTTTTTAATCAGAGTATTTTGGATAGTTATTTATCTGGAACCAATTATCTGCAGGTGATTTGCTCAGTTTTAGTGTATTATTTGTTTAAATTAAGCTTAAAATTTTCATTGGCAGACCATTTTGGCTAATTGCCTGGTAGAAACTGATTAGCTTTTCAAGAATAATTTAAAAAGGCAGTAATAAATTTATTTAAATTAAAAAACTAAAGGTAATTTAAATTGAACTCAAAGAGTTTAAAAGTAAAAAAATACAAACCAGTGCCTGGTGTTGGTTTTATTTCAACTATTTTTAACGAAGAAAAGTCAATGCATGCTTTTTTACGAAGTTTTTTTGAGCAGGACTATCTTCCTGAAGAAATGATATTTGTTGACGGAGGCTCTTCTGACAGAACTGTTGACATTTTAAAAAAGTTTTTCACAGATAAAACAATAACTGATTTAGGGCTTGAATCTCACGAAAAAAGCGATCCTGTTGCTGCCACAAGGGTGCAGGGCGGTGCGGAAATATGCGGCAGTTATGAATTAGCATTTTATCCCGACAATATTGAAAACCGATGCAAAGTGGATGTTCTTATCCTCTGCAAAAAAAATGCAGGTATCTCAGAAGGAAGAAACATCGCAATCAAAAATTCAAGAATGGAAATATTATGCGCCAGCGATGCGGGCTGTGTTCTTGATAAAAGATGGCTTTTTGAAATAACAAGATTTTTAAAGTCCGGCAACAGTGCCGGAGGAAGCGAAAAAGACAGCAGCTCATACGATGTTGCCGGAGGATACAGCAAACCGGTTGCCCTTTCTTTTCTTGAAAAGCTTCTGTCCATGTGCATAATGCCTCAGTTAAAGGAAATAAAAAAAGATCGTTTTATGCCTTCTTCAAGGAATCTGGGATTTAAAAAAACTGCATGGGCCAGGGCCGGCGGATATCCGGAGGACATGGATTATGGTGAAGACATGAAGTTTAACTTCAACTTAAAAGAGAATGGCTATAAAATCCTGTTTAATCCTAATGCCGTTGTATTCTGGCGTATGCGCGAAAATTTAAGTCTTGTTTTTAAACAGTTTTTCAGGTACGCAAAAGGAGACGCAAGAGGGAAGATGTATCTTCACAGACACCTGATAAGATTCTCATCCGTTATTGATTTTTTTATAGTGGCAGCTGTCTCAATAATTTTTAGTCCATGGTTTTTACTTATTCTTCTGCCTGTATTTACCTTTTACGTATTCAGGCCTTTTTCCAGGCTGGACGCCACTTTTTGTCATATCAAAAAAAATACAGACAGATTTTTTGTAAAAGCAGCTGCGGTTTTTCTTGCACCGATGCTTCTTGTCTACATTGATATTGCCAAGATGTCTGGATTCATCTATGGTCTGGTAAAAAAATGAATTTTTTGTTAAGAATAGCTAAAAACTATATAATATTTTTTTAAAGTATTTGATATAAAAAATTTAGTAAATTTATTTATTTTATTTGTTGCATTTATTATAAATCAGTATTAATATTTCAATTAATTAAAATTTAATTAAACTGACAATATATTATTTATATTTTTTTATTAAATTATTATAATATAATAGATTATTAATAACAAGTTGTTAATTTATGAAAGAATTTCTCTTTTTGTAAATTTGAAATTT
>CAYNMO010000327.1:0-2474 GCA_964398155.1 uncultured Actinomycetota bacterium
TGTGATAGATGGTATTGGCCTGGTTTGCAGATTTAATGATTTATTGATTATATCTTCTATGATTGGGTGATTTTTATGAGCTCTTGATATTTTACCAAACTCATCTTTTTCTAATTCACGAAATGCAATAGGAAATTCATAGCCCCCTAGAATAAAAATTAAGTTGTCAGCAGTAGGTTTTAATTTATTTCCAATACATAATATACACAGGCGTAATAAATCATTATCAAAATCTGATAAAATTTGATTTGTTTCAAAAGCTGTGCTTTTAAATAGATCTGCAACCGATTTATCTGTGTTTTCTAAAAGGATTTTTCTGTATTCTAATGTTTTGTTTGAGATTGTCTTTTTAAACTTTTCCTGTAATTCAGAAAATGCTGCATCATACTCTTGGGGTGTTTTACAATTCTGGTATATTTCCAATATTATTTTTTCAAAATCCAGGCCGGATTCCAGTACTCCCAATATTTCATCAGAGCTTCCAAAAAGACCGTCAAATAAGTTGAGTTTTTCCTGCAATAACTCTAAAACACGCCTATCTGCATGATTTCGTGTATTAAGAAAGTTTGCTACAATTACCTGGTGTTTTTGCCCATATCTGTGGCACCTGCCAATTCTTTGTTCTACTCTTTGGGGATTCCATGGAAGATCATAATTAATTACTATATTACAAAATTGCAGGTTTAATCCCTCAGCGCCTGCTTCTGTGGTTAAAAGAATTTTTGTATTTTCTTTAAAGTCATTTATTAAAGCCTGTCTAATATTGGCAGAAGAAGAGCCAGCGCTTGCTGCTTCGGGAAACTCTTTAATCCATGATTCAAAAACCTTTTTTGATTCTCTTGAATTATTTGATCCGTTAAATAAAGTAAAAGTTATTCCTTCATTTTTTAATAGACCTGCCAAATAGGTTTGAGTTCTTGTAGACTCTGTAAAAATGACTGCTTTTTCAGGCCATTTTTTAAATTTTGCCTGATAAAATAGCTCTTTTAATGCAAGTGTAAGTTTCTCTCCTTTGGTATTTCTTGCAATCTTTGATGCGAGAAGATAATAAGATTCCAATTCTTTGATTTCAGCTTCTAAAAACTTATCTGAATATTTTTTATTTATTATTCTTTTTTGCTTCTTTTTTGCATTTTCCAAGTCTTCAAGCTCATGTTCTTCAAATTCCTCTTCCAATCCTTCGTCTGAAATATACTCCACATTTATAGAATTTGAATTTAAATGCTCTCTTACCTGCAACTCTTCTTTTAAGTTTTCCATCAGTTTTTTTAATGTAGCTGCTATTGCAAAAGAAGAACTCGCCAGTAGTTTTCTGTAAACCAGAATCATAAGGTTTCTTTGTGTGGCAACAATTGCTGCAACTTCAGGTCTTTGCAAGTATGCGGATACTTTTTCATACAGTTCATGTTCTTCGTCGGATGGCGTAAAATCAAAAGTTGTTGAAGTCCTGTCAGTAAATGGAACATATTCAAGCACTTGTTTTCTAAGAGTACGGGTTATAATCCCGGTTACGGAAAAATCATCACTATTTTCTTCACCTTTTAATAATTTACGAAGCTCATCAAGGCATATCTCAGATTTTTTGGTTTGTTGCTTAATAGGTTCCACAAACCTGGTCTTAAAACTGTAAGGTGTCCCAAGAAGTTTATCATCAATAAAACTGGAAATACCATAAATTTCTTCCAGGTTATTTTGTAGCGGTGTTGCAGTCAGGAGCACTTTTGGTTTATCTTTTATTGCTTCTCTTATTTCGTATGCCATTTTAGATGCATCCCTGCCACGATAGACTCTACGAAAGCGATGAGCTTCATCTATGATAACTACTCCCCAGGCCTGTTTTTCTATGAGGACCAAGTGTTTATAGGCAAATTGATAGGATATTATAAAAATGCCCTCATAAGTTAAGGGAACCTTTTCGCCGTTGTTTACTTTTTCTAAAAAAGATAACCCATCCCAAACTTCTGATTCAAGCCCAAACTTTGTAATTAATTCATCCTGCCATTGTTTTCTTAAAGAAGCCGGACACATAATCAATATTTTCTTTTTCCCTTCGGCCCATAATTGAGAAATTATTATCCCTGCTTCAATAGTTTTTCCAAGACCTACTTCATCTGCAAGAATTGCACCTCTAGATAGCGGGCTATTAAAAGCATAAAGCGCAGCTTGAATTTGATGAGGGTTTAAATCGATAGTTGATTTTGCCAGAACAGAGGAAATGCGACTAATGCTGCCAGCTATTTTTTGAGAATTAATTTTTTCTGCTAGGTATCTTTTTAAAAATACTGACATAATAAAAAATATTTCAGATGTGTATATTTAATATATTAGTTTAATCTTTTATTAAATGTTTTTCCATAAAACTTTATTCTTTCCACTGCTTCTGGGTTAGTCCTGATAACTACTCAAATATTCTCTGAGCCTGTCATGATTTTCAGTTTCCCTGTCTCCTTTGAAGTAGACCTCGATAAATTCTA